>DASWUT010000337.1:0-2209 GCA_036401455.1 Gemmatirosa sp.
GGAGAGCCCGGCCTCGAGCGCGAGCAGCTCGCCGAAGAGGAGGGTACCCGCGACGCCGACCGTGCCGACGACGTGCGGCGGCAGGTGGCGCAGGAGGATACGCGTGGGCGACGCGCCGAGCGCGCGCGCGGCCTCGACGAACTCGGCGCGGCGCACCGCGGCGACGCGCGCGCGCACGAGGCGGCTCGTCGCGGGCCACGCCGTCAGGCCGAGGACGAGGGCGAGGCTCGGGGACGAGACGTGCGCCCAGAGCGCGACGACGGCCAGGAGCAGCAGCACGCGTGGTACGCCGAGCACCGCGTCGACGGCGCGCATGAGGAGGCGCTCGGTGCGTCCGCCGAGCGCGCCCGCCGCACCCCCGACGACGACGCCTAACGCCGTCGCGACCGCTGCCGCGAGCGCGGCGACGCCGAGCGACGTGCGACCCGCGTAGAGCGTGCGGCTCAGCACGTCGCGCGAGAACGGGTCGGTGCCGAGCGGGTGGGCGATCGACGGCGCGCGGTTCTGGAGCGCGACGAGGTCGAACTGCCGCGCCGGATCGTAGGGCGCGAGGTGCGGCGCGAGCAGCGCGACGGCGGCGAATCCGAGCAGCGTCGCGGCGGCGACGCGCGTGCTCCACGGCAGACGGGACACGGCTCCGAGGCGGCTGCGGAGCGCGGGAAACACGCCCGCGCGGGCGCCGCGCGCCGTCGCGACGCGTGGGACAGGTGGCGTCGCGGTCGCGTGCGCGATGACGCTCCGGCCGCTCATCGCGTGCGCTCCGCGTCCGCGCCGAGCCGCGGGTCGAGCCACCCCTGCAGCAGCTCGGCGACGAGGCCGGCCGCGGCGACGGCCGCGCTGCCGACGACGACGGCTCCGGTGACCAGCGCGTAGTCGCGCGTGCCGACGGCCTGCGTCGCGAGCAGACCCATCCCCGGCCAGGCGAAGACGCTCTCGGTGACGACGGCCCCGCCGACGAGCGCGGGGAGCGCGAGGCCGAGCAGGGCGACCGTCGGAGCGAGCGCGGCGCGGAGCGTGTGGCGAACGAGGATCCGTTCCTCTCCGAGCCCCTTTGCGCGCGCCGTGCGGACGAACTCGCTCTTCGCCGCGTCGCCGACCGCGGCGCGCTGGTGCCGCGCGATGATGGCCGTCCAGCCAAGGGCGAGCGCGGTCGCGGGAAGCACGAGGTGGCGTAGCCGGTCCACGAGGCGCTCCGGGGTGGAGAAGAGGGAGTCGGCGACCGGGTCGGCGAAGCCGCCCGACGGAAGCCAGGCGAGGCGCAGCGCGACGACCGCGACGAGGGCGAGGCCGATCACGAACTCGGGCGCCGCGTGGAAGACGATGGACGTACCGACGAGTGCGCGCGCGAGCGGATGCCGCGGACGCCAGCCGGCGAACGCACCGATCGCGATCCCGGCGACGAATGCGAGGGCGAGCGCGCTACCGATGAGCAGCGCGGTGCGGGGAAGGGCATCGGCGAGCGCGGACACGACCGGGCGCTGCTGCGAGACGGACCAGCCGAGGTCGCCGTGCAGGGCCGCGCCAATCCAGCGCGCGTACTGCTCGGGCACCGGGCGGTCGAAGCCGAAGCGGGCGCGGATCGCGGCCCGCGTCGCCTCACTGATCGTCGGCTGATCGAGCATCGCCGACACCGGATCGCCGGGCGCGAGGTGCAGAAGCCCGAAGCTCACCGTCGCGGCGACGAGCACCGTCGCGACGGCGTGCAGCAGGCGGCGGAGCGCGAGGCCTAACACGATGACTGGAAAGGGGCTGGGACGGCGCCGCTGTTCAGCGCAGGCCGACGCGGTCGCGCCGGATGCGCTCGCGCGCGGGGATGAACCAGTCGCCGAGTCGCGTCCACCAGCCATCGGCGCGAAGGCCGACGACGCGCACGCGGCGGTGCACGCCGGCGACGAGTCGCGGCTCGAAGAGCCAGACGGCCGGTGCGTCGTCGACGATCGTCTGGTAGGCCCGCAACCAGTGCGGCCGCGCCTTCACCGGGTCGCTCGTGAAGAGCGCGCTATCGATCTGTGCGTCGAACGCCGGGCTCGTGTAGCTGCCGAAGTTGGAGCCGGCGCCGGGGCGGGCGCCGGCCGTGCCCCACGTCTGGCGGATGCTCACCGGGCTCGGGTCGGTGTGCCAACCGCCGACGACGGCGTCGAAGGTGCGCGCGCGCTCCCGGTCGCCGAACGCGTTGAGGTCGAGTGGCTGGACGGTGACGCGCGCGCCG
>DASWUT010000338.1:0-3270 GCA_036401455.1 Gemmatirosa sp.
GGCCGACCTGTACCTGCTGCCCGAGCTGTTCACAACGGGCTACGCGCACGACAGTTGGGCGCGCGCGGCGCGGGACGAGACGCCGGGCGCGGTCGCCGCGCTGCAGGCGCTGGCCGACGAGCGCGGCGCGTGGATCGGCGGGTCGATGATCGCGGAGACGGCGAACGGCGGTCTGGCCAACCGCTTTCACCTCGCCGCGCCGCGCGATGCCGGCGCGGCGCCGCTCGTGACCTACGACAAGGCGCATCTCTTTCCGCCGATGGGCGAGCCCGGACGACTGACGGCCGGCGCCGTGCGTGTGCGGAGCTGCATCGGGCGCGGCGCGGCGGCGGCCGACGCGGCGCTGAGCATCTGCTTCGACCTGCGCTACCCCGAGCAGTACCGGCTCGACGCGGTCGACGGGGCCTCGCTGTTCGTCTGCGTCGCCGAGTGGCCGCACCCGCGGGGCGAGACGCTGCGACTGCTGGCGCGCGCGCGCGCGGCAGAGAACCAGGCGTGGCTCGCGCTCTGTAACCGCGTCGGGCCGGCGCGCGACGGCACGCAGTTCTCGGGCGGCTCGTGCGTCGTCGCGCCCGACGGCAGCGTCGTCGTCGATGCGGGCGAGGCGCTCGACGCGGTGGTCGTGGCCGACGTCGACGTGCAGGCCGCGCATCGCGCGCGGGCCGGCTTCGCGGTGCTGCCGCTTCGCGTCGCGGGGGTCGATCACTCGTGACCGGACGCAGCTCGCGCCGAGGGTGACCGGCCAGCGCGAGCGGTCGTCCAGCGAGGGTTCGTCGGGCGCGCCCCGACTTCCCTCCCCCGCGCTGCGCCATGTCGCTCCACGCCCCCCGCCGGCGGCCGCCCACGGCCGCCGGTGTCGCGTTCGCCCTCGCCGCCGCCGCGCTGACGGCGTGCGGTCTGACCGGCTGCAGCGACCGCGATCCCGCCGCGCCGCACGGTCCCGCGACGAATCCGGCCGCGGCCGCCGGCACCGCTGCGGCGACGACGCTCCGCTGGTCCGACCCGGCCACCTGGCCTAACGGAACGGTACCCAGCGCCGGGGCAGCGGTCGTGATCCCGGCCGGGCGTACGATCGCGCTCGACCGGACGCCGCCCGCGCTCGCCAGCCTTACCGTCCAGGGCACACTCACCGTCGCCGACAGCGCGGACCTGAGCCTCGCGACGGGGAGCCTCGTCGTCGCGGCCGGCGGCCGGTTCGAGGTCGGGAGCGAGCAGCGCCCGTTCGCGCACCGCCTCACGCTCACCCTCACGGGGAGCGACGACGGCACGAGCGTGATGGGGATGGGATCGAAGGTGCTCGGCGTGATGGGCGCGCTCGAGCTGCACGGAGCGGCGAGGGCGGGGTGGACGCACCTCGGCGCGTCGGCGCGCGCGGGCGCGACCACGCTGCAGCTGGCCGATGCGCCCGCGTGGGTCGCGGGCGATCACCTCGTCGTCGCCTCGACCGAGTTCGTGCCGACCGAGGCCGAGGAGGTCGTCGTGACGGGCGTGCAGGGCACGATGGTGACGCTCGCCGCACCGCTGCAGTACTTCCATTACGGCGAACGGCAGACGATCGACGGCCGCACGCTCGACGAGCGCGCGGAGGTGGGGCTGCTCACGCGCAACGTCGTGATCCAGGGCGACAGCGCGTCGGCGTCGACCGGGTTCGGCGGGCACGTGATGGTGATGCGCGGCGGGACCGCGCACGTCGAGGGCGTGGAGTTCCTGCGCATGGGGCAGCGCGGACGGCAGGCGCGCTACCCGATGCACTGGCACCTCGCCGGCGACACGCAGGGGCAGTACGCGCGGCAGAACAGCATCGTCCACACGCTCAACCGCTGCCTCACGGTGCACGGAACCAACGGTGTGCTCGTCGCGGGGAACGTGTGCTACGATCACCCCGGACACGGCTACTTCGTCGAGGATGGCTCGGAGACGGGCAACACGTTCGACGGGAACCTCGGCCTCGGCACGCGCGTCCCCGAGCCGGGCGCGGTGATCCTGCCGAGCGATTCGACGCCGGCGACGTTCTGGATCACGAACCCGGACAACACCGTGCGCCACAACGTCGCGGCGGGGTCGGCGGCGTTCGGCTTCTGGTACGCGCTCCCCGAACACCCGACGGGGCTTTCGGCAAATGCCACGATGTGGCCCCGCGTCACCCCGCTTCGCGAGTTCGCGGGGAACGTCGCGCACTCCAACCGCCGCCCTGGACTCAACGTCGACAACGGTCCGCGCCCCGATCACACCATCGAGGTCGCCGTGTACGCGCCGCGCGCCACGCCCGACAGCGGATCGGCGCCAGTGACGGCGGTGTTCCGGGACTTCACCGCGTACAAGCACGCCGGGCGCGCCGTGTGGCTCCGCGGGCGCAACCACCTGATGGTCGGCGCGGCGCTCGCCGACAACGGGACGGGCGTCACCTTCGCGTCCGTCGAGAGCACGCTGGACAGCTCGCTCGTCGTCGGCGAGTCGGCGAACGACCGCAATCCGTTAGGCGGCCCGCACCCCACGCGCGGCTTCGAGTTCTACGACGGGCGCGTGGCGGCGCGGCATTCGACGTTCGCAGGCTTCCGCCCCGCGGCGGGGCTGCCGACGGCGGCGCTCGCGTTCAACTCGGCCAACTCGTTCTCGCTCAGCACGACCAACTTCGCCGACGGGCTGCACTTCATCGACGCCGCGCCGGTTTACGTCGACGCACCCGACGCGACCAAGGACGGCGACCGCGCGGCGGTCTTCCGCGACGGCGACGGCGGCCTCACGGGTACGGCCGGCGCGTACGTGGTCGCCGACGTGCCGCTGCTCGTGACCGGCGCGTGCGCGCGCCGGACCGACTGGAATGCGCAGGTGTGCCAGGGGCGCTACGCGCAGCTCGAGATCGTGGCCGACGGCGACGGCGCGATCCGCGTCGCGCCGCTCGACCTCACGCGCGACGACGGTGCGACCGCGCACATGGTGGGCTGGGGCAACGGTCCGCGTCGCGTCGACGCCACACTTCCGGTCGGACACGGCTACGTCGTGCGGTTCGCCGGCGGCTCGATCGCGCAGCCGCGTCTCACGGTGCGCGAGCTCGCGGCCGGCGACTGGGTGCGGGTCGCCGTGCCGCTCGCGAGTGCGTCGTTCGCCGTCACGCGCGACGATGCCCCGACACACCCGCTCGCGGCCGTCGGCTCACTCGCGGAACTCGACGCGAGCGCGGGCGACCGGTACTACGTGGACGCCGCCGCCGGACTGCTGTGGGTGAAGGCAATCGGCGGCGCGGGCCGGACGGACGTGACGTTCCGCATC
>DASWUT010000339.1:0-2688 GCA_036401455.1 Gemmatirosa sp.
GCGCTCACCGCGTGCACCCCGCGCAGCGACGCGCCGCGCGCGTCGGGCGCCGACTGCATCGTCCAGAACGGCGCGGGCAGCGCGCGCCACGGATCAGCCGCGCCCGCGAGGATCGACTTGTCGAACGGCTGCCCGCCCACCGGCGGGCCGACGAGCGGAGCGCCCGGGCGGGCGCACGCCGCCGCGAGCACGGCGGCCGGGACCAGTCGGGCCCCCGAGGTGAAGCGGGCCGCCCCGGCGGGGCGGCGGAAGCGTGACGGCATGAGCAGCGGAACGGGTGGCAGAAGGCGAACGGTCGCGTCACGCGCCCCCAGGGCGCGCCCGCGTCGTCCCCGACGACCGCGGCAGCCCCCAGTAGACGGCGAGCAGCCCGAGCGCCGCGACGCTCGCCGGCACGCTCACGAGCGCCACCAGCGTGACGACCAGGTAGGTGAGCGGCCCGTAGCGGAAGTTCGCCGTGATCGTGCGCGCACCAGGGTGCTCGGGGTCGTGCAGCAGCCCCGCGCGACGGATGTAGAACCAGAGCACGTTGAACGCGACCGCCATCCAGAAGAACGAGCCGCCGAGGAACAGCGCCGCGATGGTGCGGTCGCGCCCCGGGCCACCCGCCAGGTGTTCGGCGAGCACCGCCGTCGGGAACGGCAGGAACGACACCGCGAGCAGAAAGAAGACCGTCACCATCAGCAGGCCGCGATCCGCCCGCCGCACGTGGTCCATCACCGCGTGGTGGTTGGCCCAGATCACCCCGATCGTGAGAAAGCTGACGACGTACGCCACGTACGACGGCCACCGCGCCAGCAGCGCCGCGCCGAGCCCGGCGGCCCCGCCTTCGCCCACGGCAGGTACCTTGATCTCGAGGATCAGCAGCGTGATCGCGATGGCGAACACGCCGTCGCTGAACGCTTCGAGCCGCGTCGTCGTCGTCGTGCCATCGTCTGCCGGCGTCTCGTCACCCATGTGGGGTCTCGCGTGGCGCGAACGGTCCGACGTACCTCACCGTCATCCCGAGCCCGGTCGTCTCAGCGCGGCGCGTCGATCTCCTCGATCCGTCGCTGGTGCCGGCCGCCCTCGAACGGCGTCTCGACCCAGGTACGGACGATCGCCTCCAGGTCGCCCTCCGCGACCAGGCGCTCGCCTAACGACAGCACGTTGGCGTCGTTGTGCTGCCGGCCGTAGCGCGCCGCGTCCACGTTCCAGCAGAGCGCGCAGCGCACCCCCGGCACCCGGTTGGCGACGATCGCCTCGCCGTTCCCCGACCCGCCGAGCACGACGCCGCGCTCGAACTCTCCACGCGCGACCGCCTCGGCCGCGGGGCGGATGAACAACGGGTAGTCGACCGGCGCTTCGGAGTCGGTGCCGAAGTCCGTGACGTCGTGCCCCCACCCACGAAGCATCGGGATGATGAGCGACTTGTAGCGGTAGCCCGCGTGGTCCGAAGCGATGACGATGCGCATCGCGGAACGATGTAGCTTGCGCCGCATGTGGGATAGCCCCCCGGCCGCGGTCGCCGTCGATACGATCCCCGCCGACAGCGCCGCCGTCCTCCCCGGCGTCGAGGTGCTCCTCCGCGACTCGCTCGGCGTCGTGCGCGGCCGGCGCGTCGGGCTGATCACCAATCCCACCGGACGCGACCGCGCGGGCACGAGCACCGCCGACCTGCTCGCCCACGCCCCGGGCGTCCGGCTCGTCGCCCTTTTCGGCCCCGAGCACGGCATCCGCGGCACCGCCGCCGCCGGGGCGCACGTCGCATCGTCCATCGACTCGGTCACCGGCGTCCCCGTCTACTCGCTCTACGGCGCGACGCGCGCCCCGACGCGGCAGATGCTCAGCGGCGTGGACGTGCTCGTCTACGACATCCAGGACGTCGGCGCGCGCGTCTACACCTACCCGTGGACGATGGCGCTCGCCGCCGCGGCGGCCGATTCCGCCGGCATCCCCTTCGTCGTCCTCGACCGCCCCGACCCCGTGCGCGCCGACCGCGTCGAGGGCGGCGTGCTCGACCCGCGCTTCGCGAGCTTCGTCGGCCAGTACCCGGTCGCGATGCGCTACGGCCTCACCCCGGGCGAGCTGCTTCGCTACCTCGCCGGCACCGGCCGCGTGCGCGTCGCCCGCCTCACCATCGTGCCGATGCGGGGCTACCGCCGCGCGATGTGGTACGCCAGCACGCGCCTGCCGCGCGTCAACCCCTCGCCCAACCTGCGGAGCACGGACGCCGAGCTGCTCTACACCGGCACCGTGCTGTTCGAGGGAACGAACCTGAGCGAGGGGCGCGGCACCGACGAGCCGTTCGCCCTCGTCGGCGCGCCGTGGCTCGACGACGCGCCCACGCTGGCCGCGGCGCTCGAGGCGCGCGCCGCGCGCGACCCTGCGTTAGGCGGCGTCCGCTTCGAGGCCACCACCCGCGCCATCGCCGCGGGCACCGAAAAGTTCGGCGGCCAGACCATCCCCATGCTCCGCGTCGTCGTGACCGACCGCGACCGCGTGCACCCCGACGCGGTCGGGCTCTGGCTGCTGCGCGCCATCTACGCGGCGCACCCGCGCGACTTCGCCTGGCGCACCGAGCACGCCGACCGCCTCGCCGGCAGCGACCGCATGCGGCGCGCGGTCGAGTCGGGCGACGACGCGGTCGCGTCGCTGCTCGCCCGGTACGCGGACGAGGCCCGCGCGTTCGCGCGCGACAGCGAACGG
>DASWUT010000340.1:0-8889 GCA_036401455.1 Gemmatirosa sp.
CACGCGGAGAGCGACGCGACGCGGCTCGTCGACGCCGCGCGCGCGGCGTGGGCCGAGGTCGCCGGGCTGCGGACGAACGGCATCGACGCGGACGAGCTGGACCGCGTGCGGCGGATCCTCGAGGCGCGCGCGCTCCGCCGGCTCGAGACGATGGAAGGGCAGGCGAGCTGGCTCGCCGAGTGGGAGTTGTTGGGCGGTTGGGAGCGCGGCGAGCGCTACCGCGAGGCGCTGCTCGCCACGACGCCCGAGGAGGTGACCGCGGCCGCGCGCCGCTGGCTCGCGCCAGAGGCGGCCGGGGCGATCGTCTACCGCCCACGCGGCAGCGACCCGGTGGCGGCCGACGCGGGCGCGTTCTTCGGGGTGATCGGCGGTGGGCAGGCCCACGCTGTCCAACCCGCGGCGCCGCCGGTCGCACCCGCCGCCCTCACCCACGCGCCCGCCCTCGAGCGCGTCGAGGCTGGCGTGCACGTCTTCCGCACCGACGCGGGCGTGCCGGTCCTCGTCGTGCCGAAGCCCGGCCTGCGCATCGTTCACCTCGCCGCTTCGGCGTTAGGCGGCGCGGTCACCGAGCCGGACGGCGAGGAGGGTCTCGCCGCGCTGGCCGCCGCGGCGAGCGTGAAGGGAACGGTCTCGCGCACGGCCGCCGCGATCGCAGAGGAAGCCGAACGCCTCGGCGGGAGCGTGGGCGCGAGCGCGGGATCGGAGAGCGCCGGATGGGGAATTTCGGTGCCAACCGAACATTTCGCGCCCGCGGCCGCGCTCCTCGCGGACGTGGTGCAGCGCGCGACGTTCCCGGACGCGGCCGTCGACACCGAGCGCGGCGTCCTGGTGCAGGAGGCGCGCACGCTGCGCGACGACATGTATCGGTGGCCGATGCGGCTCGCGACCGAGGCCGCGTTCGCGGGGCACCCGTACGGGCGCCCGGTCGGCGGCACGGAGACGTCGCTCGCCGGGCTCACGGCCGAGCGCGTGCGCGCGTGGCACGCGTCGACCGTTGCCGGCGGCGCGTGGGCGCTGGCCGTCGTCGGTGACGTCGATCCGGCGCAGGCGGCGGCCGTCGTCGCGGGCGCGTTCGGCGCGCTGCGGCTGGCCGAACCGCCAGCGATCCCCGTGCCGGCGTGGCCGCGCGAGGTCGTCGTCCGCGCCGAGCCGCGCGACAAGCGGCAGACCGCGCTCGCGATCCTCTTTCCTGGCGCCGCGCGCCGCGACCCGGCACGAATCACGGCAGGGCTGCTCGCCGGAATCGCGAGTGGGCTCGGCGGACGCTTCTTCGACGAGCTGCGCGACCGGCGCTCGCTCGCCTACACGGTGCACGCGTTCGGCGCGCCGCGCCGGCTGGCGGGGACCTTCGGCGCGTACATCGCGACGGGCCCCGGGCAGGAAGCAGAGGCGCGCGAGGGGCTGCTCGCGGAGTTCGCCAAACTGGCCGCGGACGGCGTCACGGCCGACGAGCTGTCGCGGGCGCAGACGTATGCGTTAGGCACGTACGCGATCGCGCGGCAGGGCGGGGGCGCGGTGCTCGGTGACGTGCTCGACGCGTGGCAGGCGGGCGACGGCCTGCGCGAGCTGGACGAGTACGAGGCGCGGGTGCGCGCGGTCACGCCGAACGACGTGCGCGCATTCGCGGCCGCGCACTTCGATCCCGCGCGGCGAGCAGAGGGTGTGGTGCGAGGCGTCGACGGAGGGGAGGGCGGCAGTCGCGCGGGTGGAGCGACGCCGTAGCAGCCGCCGTCGTAGCAGCCGCCGTCGTAGCAGCCGCCGTAGCGGGCGCAGTCGTAGCAGCACGCCGCGTCCATCCGACGAGCAACGGCGGACACCGGCACGGCGGCGAGGAACGGCGATTCCGCCTGAATCGTTTGCCACACAATTGTCGTCCCCGGCCGCGCCCGACCGGCGGGCGTTCGCAGGAGCTGTTTCCGCAGGAGCTGTCGTCGTGCTGTCGCCCGTCATGGTGTTCGCCGTCAATCTCGGCGCGACCCTCGCGCTCACCGGCGTGAGCTGGTTCGTCCAGCTGGTGCACTATCCGCTGTTTGCCCAGGTCGCCGAGCCCGGTTGGTCTGGCTATGCCGCGGAGCAGGAGCGGCGACTCGCGCTCGCCGTCGGCGGGCCGATGCTGCTCGAACTCGTCACGGCGGCCCTGCTCGTCGTCGCGCCGCCGGTGTGGCTGCCGCGCGCGATGGCGGTCGCGCTCGCCGTGCTCGTCGGCGTCGTGTGGTTACTCACGTGGCGCCTGGAGCGGCCGCTGCGCACCCGTCTGGCCGCACGCTTCGACCGCTTCGCGCACCGAACCCTCGTCCTCTCGCACTGGGTGCGCGTGCTGGCCTGGTGGACGCGGAGCTCGTTTCTCCTGCTGATCGCGTCGCAGGTCCTCACCGCGGCGCCGACGCACGCGCTCGTCGGCGCGCCGCGATAGCGGCGGCCAGACGTCCCAGCGCTGACCGTCGAGCACGCGCACGCCGCAGTGAGCCGGCGCGGCTTCCGCGCCGATCTCGACGCGCAGAGCCGGGTCATCTTCGACGCGCACGACTGGACCGTCGAACGGCCACAGGGATCACCGTCCGCCCCTCACCCCAGAAACCGTACGCACACCGGCGCGGGCACCTCGACGTGCGTCCCGGTCGGCGTCACGCGCCCGCTCGCCGCATCGACGCGGAACGCGGTGATCGTGTTCGACCGCTGGTTGGCCACGTAGAGGAACCGTCCGGCCGGATCGAGCCCGAAGTTGCGCGGCCAGTCGCCTCCGGTCGGAACGCGCTGCACGAACGTCAGGGCGCCGGTTCCCGCGTCCACGCCGAACACGACGAGCGTGTTGTCCCCACGCACCGAGGCGTAGAGGAACCGTCCGGACGGCGCGAAGTGCAGGTCGGCCGCGGTGCGCTCGGTCGCCGGCGCCGGTCCCGCCACGAGCGACGCCGTGCCTAACGGAGCGAGTGCCCCGGTCGCCGGGTCGAAGCGGAACGCGGCGACCGTGAGGGCCAGTTCGTCGGAGACGTAGACGAAGCGGCCGTTGGGGTGGAACGCGAGGTGGCGCGGCCCCGCCCCGGCCGCGACGGCCACCGACGGCACCGCCGCCGGGGCGAGCGGGCCCGCGGGACCGCCCAACGCGTAGACGTAGATGTGGTCCGTCCCGAGGTCCGCCGAGAGCGCGAAGCGGTCCGACGGGTCGGGCACGATGCTGTGCGCGTGTGGACCTTCCTGGCGATCGGTGCGCGGCCCCGAGCCGTGGTGCGGATCGAGCCGCGCCACCTCGCCGAGCGAGCCGTCGGCGCCGAGCGGCAGCGCGGCCACCGAGCCGCCGACGTAGTTGGCGACGAGCGCGTACCGCCCCGCGCGGTCGACCGACACGTAGGCGGGCGCGCCACCCCCCGACGCGCGCCGCTGGCCGAGCGGCGTCAGCTCGCCGGACCCGGGCGCGATCGCGAACGCGCTGACGGCGCCCGTCGCCGCGCCTTCGTATTGCTCGACCTCGTTCACGGCGTAGAGCACCGTCCCGCGCGGATGCAGCGCGAGGAACGACGGGTTGGGCCCCGCCGCGGTCGCGCCGATCGGGCGCCACTCGCCCGTGGTCGGGTGGACGCGGAACCGGAAGATCCCCTCCGTCCGCCCGTTCTCGGTGTAGGTGCCGACGTAGACGAGGTGCCCCTCCTCGGGCGCGCCGGCCGACGGCGCGCACACCGCCGCGCGCGCGATCGATGGATGGCTGGCGAGCCACAGGGCTCCGGCCGAGGAAGCGAGGAAGTCGCGGCGGTTCACGGCGAGGCTCGTGGTATCAGTGAAGGACGACCCGCAGGAGGAGTGCGGCCCCGCGGCCGCTGAGCGCGATGATCGCCGCCATCACGCTCCACGTCGCCGAGGTCTGCCGCACGGTGAGATCGAAATACGGCGTGGGAATCCAGCGCCCGGTGCCGTCGAACGGCGAGCACATCGGGCTCCCGCCGTCGTCAGCGCAGCGACCGTGGCCGATCCGACGGCGAACCGTAACGCCGTGGCGGCCGTGAACACGAGCAGGATCGGGGCCCATCGCAGCGGGACCGCCGTCGCCCCGACGGCGAGCGCCGGCAACGGTGCGATCCCGGCCGTGACCTAGAGCAGTGGCATGGCCCGTACATGCTAACCTCGGGTATGCGAAGCTCGGGCATGGTGATCATCGTCATGGGCCCGGCCGGATCCGGGAAGTCGCTCGTCGGCACGCGCCTCGCCGCGGCGCTCGGCTGGCCGTTTTTCGAAGGCGACGACTTTCATCCCGCGGCCAACGTCGCGCGCATGCACGCGGGGCTTCCGTTGGGCGACGCGGAACGCGCGCCATGGCTCGCCGCGCTCGCGGGCGTCGTCGCGCGATCCCTCACCACGAAGACTTCTGCGGTGCTCACCTGCTCGGCGCTGCGCCGGGCCTACCGACGTGCGCTCGTGCCGGCCGATGCAGCGCCCGATACCGTGCGGTTCGTCTACTTGCAGGCCGACCCCGCGCTGCTCGCCGCGCGTCTGGCCGCCCGCGCGGGGCACTTCTTCGCGCCGAACCTGCTCGCGAGTCAGCTCGCCACACTCGAGCCGCCCGACGCCGACGAGCGCGCGTCGGTGCTCACACTGGACGCATCGGGCACGCCGGACCAACTGGTCGAGGCCGTACGCAGCACATTCGATGTCTGATCCGACCCGATTGCGCTCGCGATGACGAGTGATCCGTCGCCGAACGCGCGCGCGGCGCAGCCCGTGCGAGACCGGGCGGCGTGCACTCGTCCGACGCGACCTCTGGCGATCCCGCCGTCCCTCACGCACCGCGCGGCGACGCGCGACCGCCGCGGCGCGTGCTCGTGCACATGGGGGTCGAGTGGATCGTCACCGAGTGCGACGGGGCGAAGGTTCCCGGCTCGCGCGGGCCCCGGTGCCTGGTGTTCGCGTCGCCGGACGCGATCCGCCGCGTCTGGGACGTTCCGACCAACTGGCACGTGTTGTCGGACGCGGCGCTCTTTGCGCTGAGCTGGCGACGGTGAGCTGGCGACGCTGAGCTCGCGGCGTCACGCCGAACGCGCGCCGCGGGCGGTGCGACGGGCGGTGCGACGGGCGGTGCGACGGGCGCGGCCAGGGCGGCGGCACCGAATGTGAACCGGGCGCCTCCGAAGCGTGTCCCTCCGTCCCCATCCCACCGTCCGCATGGCTGACCAGTCCGACCGATCCGAAGCGCGCCAACAGGCGCTCAATCCGCACCGCGACGAGGACCGCCAGCGCGCGGCCGACGTCGCCTACTCGCAACTTCGCCAGCGTGGCGTCGACGTCTCGGGCGACGAGGACCCCGACGCCCTCGCCGACATCCTCGAGTCGGTCGAGAGCTTCGAGAACGCGGTCTCGATGCTCGGCGCCGACCGGATGACCAACGCGCCCGACAGCGCGCAGCCCGACGACCGCCGCCTCGTGCTTCCCGCCCGTCTCGACGGCGAGGCGCCGACCGCCTACGCGCGCCGCGTACGCTCCGCCGCCGCGGGGATCCAGAGCCGCGCGCCGGCCGACGCGCCGCAGCAGGGCGCCGGAGATGCCGCGTTAGGCGGGCTGGCGGCGGACGCGCAGGGCTAGTTCGGCGAGGGGCGGTGCGTCGGTACCCGGGCGTAGCTACGGCGCCGCCCCCTCCCGCAATCCGCGCAACGCGCGCCGTACCGCCTCCATCGCCGGCCGCACCGCGCCGTTCGCGCCCCGCAGCCCGGTCATCTCGGTGTAGTCACCGGGCTCCCCGACGAGCACGCCGCCGATCTCGGAACGTCCACTCGCCCAGACGATCGTGTGCCAGACCACGCCCTCCTGGCTGGCCGCGCCGTGGACGACCGGGAAGCCCTGGACGTCGAACACCCACTCTTCCTTGGCCCGCGGCGGTGCATCGCGCGCGGCCTCGGCCGCGCGCACCCACCGTTCGGCCGCGCGAAGGCGCGCGTCCACGCCGCTCCCCCCCGTGAACGACGGCCGCACCGTGAAACCGACGACGTCGAGCGGCGCCTCGCGCGATGCGGCCCACGCCCACAGCGTGCTGTCGGCCACGCCGTAGTCGCCGGCCGCGACCGCGACGCGGATGCGCCGGTTGACCGCATGCGCACGGGCCGCGGCGGCAGTGAGAAACCGCTCCCACTCCTCGGGTGCGAGGCGCCCCACCGCGTCGGCCGCCGCGCCGTAGGGCGCGCCCGCGGGCAGCAGCACGTCGGGGCGGAGCGCGCGCGCCGCCCGCTCGACGAGCGCGAGCCGCCGCGCGTCGAACCCGGCCGGGTCGGCGCGCCGACGCGCCGCGTCCCCCGGGTCGAAGTCGAGCGAGACGACGAGCAGCGTGCTGTCGCGCTGCGTCGGGTCGAGCACGCCGGACAGCGAGTCGAGCGCGGTGAGCGCGAGGCCACCCGGGCGCAGCCGGACGTGCACCGCGTCGAGGTCCACCGAGTCGACGAGCGGCCCATCGTAGCGCACCGCGGCCGCCGGCGGCGGGCCGGCGAGGTGCGTGAGCATCGCGAGCCCGACCGCGAGGTCGCCGTTGGGTCGTTCGCTCAGACGCTCGGCGCGGTACGGCGCATAGCTCGCGATCGCCGCCGTCGCGCGCGGCAGTTCGAGCACCGTCACGCCGGCGACGAACGCGGCCGCGACCGAGATCAGCGCCCGCGTCGCGCGCGTCAGCCGCCAGCGCGCCGGGTACGCCGGAACGAGCAACGGCACGAGCACCGCGAGCGGTGAGACGAGCGCGGCGTTGCCGAGCACCGTGCCCAACACCGAGGCCTGGGCGGCCGAGAGGGAGAGCAGGAACGCCGGCGGCTCGACCCCGCGCTCGACGAGGTACCGCGTCACCGACACGAGCGCGACGACGAGGTCGTAGACGACGAGCGGTCCGCCGACGAGCGGCGTGACGAGTCGCCGCCCGGTCGCGTACGCGGCCTGCGCCAGGACGAGCAGCGTCGTCAGCGGCCAGAGCCACGCGATGCTGTTCACCGCCCGCCCGCCGTAGAGCGTGCTGCCGGCGATGTGCGTGAGGTAGGCCGGCGCGATCAGCAGTCCGCAGACGCCGCTCAGCAGCGCGAGGGCGGGCGGCGCGCGGCGCAGCTGTGCGATCCGCCCCGCGTACGCCACCGTCCACGCGACCGCGAGCACGGTCACGGCGATGTAGCCGATCGGCAGGTCGAGCATCAGCCCCGCGCGTGCGACTCGGCGTGCACCGACCGCGCGCTCAGGCGGCGCGTGAACACGTCGGCGGCCTTGCGCGGGTCGCCGCCGAGCGGAGCGAGCACGTCGAGCAGCAGGACGCCGTCGTCGGGCCGCGTGTGCACGATGATGTGACAGCTGCCGAGCAGAAGCGCCGCCGCGATGCCGCCCGACGGCAGCGTCCGCACGATCGGCGCGCCCTCGCCGGCGATCGCGCTCAGTCCCGCCGCGCCCGCCGCGGCGACGAGCAACCCGCCGACGAGGGCGCGGTCGGTGAGCTGCGCGGCGGGCACTCCGGCGAAGTCGGCGAGCAAGTGCGTGAACGCGGGGGGCAAGCGAGGGCCAGCAGGCAGCGCGACGCCCGGAGGAGCGCCGGAAGGGCCCGGACGGACGGGCCGTCGAACCGGGCACGTTACGGACCCAGCCCCGCGTGCGGCAGGGGGCCGCCCGCAGTAGCACGCGCGCTCGGGGGCGCGCGCGGACACCCGTGCGCGATAGCTTCTCGCCCATGCCGTTCACTCCCGCCGCCAGGCCGGCCACTCCGGCGCCGACGACGCTGTGGACGCTGCCCAACGTCGTCTCACTGTCACGCGTCGCGCTCGCCGTCGGATTCGTCGCGTCGACCGGGCCGGGGCAACAGCTCGCCTACGTCGGCGTCGCGTCGATCACCGACTTCCTCGACGGCTGGCTCGCGCGGCGCCGCAACGCGGTCACGCGGTGGGGCGCCCTGCTCGATCCGATCGCGGACCGCATCTTCGTGCTCGCGGCGGTCGCGACGTTCGTCGCGCACGGAGCGCTCGCGCCGTGGCAGGCGGTCGCGCTCCTCCTGCGCGATGTGATGACGGTGATCGGCTTCTTCGTCGCGCGCTCGATCGCATGGCTTCGCCCGGTCCGCTTCCGCGCCCGCCCGCTCGGCAAGGTCGTCACGGGATTTCAGCTCGCCACGCTGTTCGCGCTGATCCTCGTTCCGCGGTTCGCGACGTGGCTCGTCCTCACCGTGCTGCTGCTCGCGGTCGCGGCGACGGTCGACTACACGCTCCTCTTGTGGCGCGAGCGCGCGCGCTGAC
Organism: Gemmatirosa sp.; assembly: GCA_036401455.1. GTDB lineage: Bacteria > Gemmatimonadota > Gemmatimonadetes > Gemmatimonadales > Gemmatimonadaceae > BPUI01. Next base: position 8,229 of record DASWUT010000340.1, read on the forward strand.
GAATCTCCGCGCCGCCGACGCGGCGCTCGCGTTCGCGATCGTCCTCGCCCCCGTCCTGCTCACGCATTCGCTCGCGGCGCAAGGCGTGAGCAGCTCGGTGCTGCGGCCGACCGTGGCCGCGAGCGCGGTATTCGACGCGCACCCGATCGGGCTCGTGAGCGCGGGGATCGAGACGGATGCGGGGCTCTACGCACGTCTCGGCCTGAGCGCCGCGGGTGGCGCCTCGACGGCGAGCGGCGCGCGCGCGGTCGGCGAGCTGAGCGCGACGGGTCGCTTTCTCCTCGATCCGCTCCGCCAGTCGGCGCGCGGGATCTACGCGACGGGCGGCCTCGCGCTTCGCGTGCAGCAGGCCACGCGCCCGCGTGCGCTCGTCCTCGCCGGGCTCGGTCTCGAAGGCCGCCCGCTCGGGCGGGTGATGCCGGCGATCGAAGCGGGGCTCGGCGGCGGCGCACGGGTGAGCGTCGTGCTTCGTCCCGTGCGTCCGGCCCGGCGTTAGCCCAGCCTTAGAACGCCGCTCAACACACGCCGCGCCCCGAGGGCAGCTCGAACCCGCGCGGCGGGAGCGGCCGCGGCGGCAACGGCTGGCCCGCGACCGCGAATGCGAACGGCATCCAGACGAGCTGCGGCACGCGCCGGCCCCGGATCGTCGCGGGCGTCATCC
>DASWUT010000341.1:0-2704 GCA_036401455.1 Gemmatirosa sp.
CCCTGGCGGCGTCGCCACCGTGGCCGCCGTCGCGCCCGTGGCGCAGGTCGCACCCGTCGCGAGCATCGCGCCCGTCGCCAGCGCCGCGATGCCCGGCGCGATCGCGCACCCCGTCGCGGCCGGCCACCCGGCGGCGCATCCGGCCGCTCAGAGCACCGTTCACCTGACGTCGCAAGCCGCGGCCCACCCGGCGACGAGTGGCGCGCCTCGCGTCACCGCGCACGACACCCCGCGAACCGATGGCCCCCACGCCGCGGGTCGCCGCGCGAGTTCGCCGCCCACACGCGGCACCACCGTGACATCCCGGCCACTGCCCGGCGCGGACATCGCGCGCGGCGCGGGCGCCCGGTCGCGTGGCCGCGGCGAGGACCACATGGATGACCACGACCGCGAGCAGCCGCCCCGCGGTGACACGCGCGCGCACGACAGCGCGGCGCCGACGGACGTCGCCGGCACGGACGCATCGCCAACGCCCGTCGCGGCGCCCACGACGACCGCGACCACGGCCGGCGCCACCGGCGCGCCGGCCCTGGTCGCGCCGGCGCCGGATGCGTCAGCAGGGACCGCGGCCAGCACGGACGCGCCGCCGACGCTCGGCGCGATCGCGGCCGAACGCATCGCGCGCGTGCTCGACGCGCAGCAGGCGGCCGCGCCGCGTACGGTCTCGCACCTCACGGTCCGCGTCGACCGCGCCGACGGTGGTGAGGACCGGATCCACCTCGATCTGCGCGGTCAGGCCGTGGACGCGCGCATCGACGTCGCCGACCTCAGTACCGCCGACAGCCTTACCGCGCGCACGCCCGAGCTGCGCGCGGCGCTCGCCCAGCACGGCCTCACGACGGACGACGTCCGCGTGCGCGCCGCCCCAGGCGACCCACGTGGTGGTTCGGACGCGGTCTCCGCGCTCGACGACGCCGGCGCGACGAGTGTCGCGAGTTTCGGGCGCGCGCCGCAGACCGATAGCGGCACCGGCGACCAGGCGCGCGATCCCTCGCGCGACCAGCCCGCGCGCGACCCCGACGCCCGTGGCGAGCAGCGCTCCGACGGCCGTTCGTCCGATCGCCACGCGCAGGACGACGGCTCGTCGGGTCGTCGAACGAGCGACCAGCACCAGGGCCGCCGCAGGCCGTCCGACGACGTGTTTCCCGCAACGGCGCCGCGTGGCGCCGGCCGTACGACGGCCTGATCGCACCCACCCGATCCGGCTCCCCGCATTTCCGGCCTCGCGTCGCCGAGGCCGGTCCCCACACCCCAGCTCCGCCATGCAGATCCTACGCACCGTCAGCGCGACCACGCCCGCGGTGACGCCGCCGAGCGCCCCCGCCGCGCCGACCACGCCCAAGACGACGACCACCACGACGAGTTCGACGCCCGGCGGCGCGATGGGGAAGGATCAGTTCCTCCAGCTGCTCGTTGCGCAGATGAAGAACCAGGACCCCGACAGCCCGATGGACGGCACGCAGATGGCCGCCCAGCTCGCGCAGTTCTCGACCGTCGAACAGCTGCAGAACGCGAACGACACGCTCACGCAGATCGCCAACGCCGTGCGCGTTGCGAACGGGAGCACGCAGGCGTCCACCGGCGACGGCTCGAGGAGCGGCGGCACCACGAATGCCGGTTCCGGGACCAACGGAACCAGCGCGACCGGCTGACGCACCGCACGGCCGCTGTTCGCTCGCGTCCGCGCCCGTTCGATCAACGTTGTCTCGCCGCACGCCGGGACGCCCACGAGGGGCGCGCCCGCGCGTCGCGTCTCACGTCACACTCTCCGCCTCACCCCGCCCGATGCTGCGCTCCCTGTTTGACGGCGTGTCCGGTTTGCGCAACCAGCAAACCCGCATGGATGTTATCGGCAACAACATCGCAAACGTTAACACCGTCGCGTTCAAGGCCGGGCGCGTGACGTTCAAGGAGGGCTTCGCGCAGCTACTGCAGGGCGCCAGCCGTCCGCCCGGCGACCAGGGCGGCACCAACCCGATCCAGATCGGGCTCGGCAGCGAGATCGGCTCGATCGACCAGATCTACACGCAGGGCAACCTCGAGACGACCGGCAACGCGACCGATCTCGCGATCCAGGGCGACTCGATGTTCGTCGTCCGCAAGGGCGCGCAGAGCTCGTACACGCGCTCCGGCAACTTCCAGGTCGACAGTGACGGCAAGCTGGTCTCGCCGACCAACGGATTCGTCGTGCAGGGTCAGATGTACAAGAACGGCGTCGCGCAAGACGGTGTGCAGGACATCACGATCCCGTTCGGACAGAAGGTCGCGGCCAAGGCGACCGACGCGATGACGCTCGGCGGCAACCTGAACGCCTCGGCGACCAAGGTCCCGCCGGGCTTCGACATTTCGAATGACGCGGACCGCGCGGCCAATCCGGGGTCGTGGTCGGAGTCGACCCTGACGACGTACGACTCGCTCGGCGACCAGCACGACGTCAAGATCCAGATGTGGAAGACGGATGCGAATCAGTGGGCATGGCGCCTCGACCCGTCGTCGCCGTCCGTGGCTACGCCGGCGACGATCGGCTCCGCGGACCCCAACGGCGCGCACCACTTCTCGATCCCCACGCCGCCCGCGGGTTCGACGGTCACGGTCGCCAGCGTGACGACGGCGAGCGGGATGCAGATCGACCCGAAGTACGTCAGCTTCGATTCGTCGACGAACGACTACAAGATCGACCCGTCGATCAACGTCAACGGCAACG
>DASWUT010000342.1:0-2472 GCA_036401455.1 Gemmatirosa sp.
GTGTACTCGCGGAACAGCGCAACCCGTTCCGGCATCGGCCGGTGCGACCAGTCCGAGACCGGCGGAAGCGGCGCGCCGGCCCGCCAGTCGTCCGCAGGCTGCGCGGGCCCGGGGGCGACCGGCGCCGTCGTCGCCGCCCTCGGAAGCGGGGCTGCCGCGCGCGGCGGCTGCGTCGTCGCGTACGACGGCGGCGCGACGGGCCCACGTCCCCGGAGCGCGGCTTCCAGCTCGCCGGCGGTGGCGAACCGGTGGTCTGGCTCCTTCTCGAGGAGGCGCATGACCACGTCGGCGAGGTCGCGCGGTACGTCCGGGCGACGCTGGCCGACCGGCACGGGGCGCTCCGACAGGTGCTTGACCAGCAGCGCCGGCGTGCTCGACGCCTGGAATGGCAGCTCGCCGGCGAGCATCTGGTAGCCGACCACGCCGAGCGCATACAGGTCGGAGCGCCCGTCGATCTCGCGGTCGCCGGCGGCCTGCTCGGGGCTCATGTACGCCGGGGTGCCGATCGCCATCCCGGTCGCCGTGAGGCGCGAATCGCTGCCCTCGATCACGGCCCGTGCAATGCCGAAGTCGGTGACCATCGCCCGGTCACCGCTCGCATCGAGCAGGATGTTGTCGGGCTTGATGTCGCGGTGGACGACGCCGCGCAGGTGCGCGTAGGCGAGCGCATCGGCGACTTCGGCGAGGATGCGGCGCGCGTCCGGGATCGGCAACGGACCGCGGTCGTGGATGCGCTTGCCGAGGTTCTCGCCGTCGACGCACGCCATCACGAAGTAGACGATCCCGTCGGCCTCGTCGACCGAGTAGATCGGGACGATGTTGGGATGCGAGAGCTGCGCGGCCGTTTCGGCCTCGCGCAGGAAGCGCGAGCGGATCTCGCTGCGGAACGCGAGTTCCGGCGGGAGGATCTTGACGGCGACCATGCGCTTGAGCCGGCGGTCGCGCGCGCGGTACACGATCCCCATCCCGCCGCGCCCCATCTCGCGGTCGAGTTCGTAGCTCGCGGCGAGCGCGCGCTCGACATGCGTGCGCAGCTCGTCCGGGGGAACCACGGCGGAATCGGTCACGGCGGAAGTTGTCGCAGCGGGTGAGAAGTGCCCTAGTGTAGCAGCCGCAAGCGACTCCGAACAGGCGCGCCGGAACCGAGCTCGCCCCGCCGCCGTTCCGGCAGCTGGGTCGGCGCGCTGCGACACTGCCGCAGCCCAGTGTCCCAAAAACTCGGCCAGGGTGGCGGACGCGCGGCGCGCGCATCGTGCACTACGGGGTAGGCAGGAACGGAGCGTGCGACGCGGCCCGCTCCGCCGGGTGTTCGCCCGGCGACCGCCGCGTCGCCTCGCCCATAGCATCGGTCATCACGCAATGGCACATCGCCAGACCCTTCCCGTCCTGCCGCTGCGCGGGACGGTCATCTTCCCCGGCGTCACTCAACCGATCGCGGCCGGCCGCCCAGGCACGCTGCGCGCGATCGAGGCGGCCCTCAAGGACGAGCGCGTCGTGTTCGCCGTCGCCCAGCGCGACAACTCCGACGAGCCGTCGTCGGACAATCTCTACACCACTGGCGTGATCGCCCGCATCGGGCAGATCCAGCGCGGACTGGGCGGCGTGCAGCTCCTGCTGCAGGGTGAGCAGCGCGCGACGGCGCTGCAATTCACGACCACCGACGGCTACCTCCAGGCGGTGACCGTGCCGGCCGAGGAGATGCTCCCGCTCGACGACAAGGATGCGGCATTCGAGGCGCTCCACAAGGAGACGCGCGAGCGCGCCGCGGAGCTCGGCGAGCGCCGCGGGCTGCCCGAGGAGGTCGTGCATCAGGTGCTCGACTCGGTCACCGAGCCGGGCAAGTTCGCTGACCTCGTCGCGGGCTACATCGAGCTGACGGTCGCCGAGAAGCAGGGCCTGCTCGAGACGCTCTCGGTCGAGGAGCGCATGCGCAAGGTCCTCGTCCTCGTGCAGCGCCAGATCGGCCTGCTCGAAGCGCAGGAGGACATCAAAAGCGCCGTCCAGGAAGAGCTGGGCGAGCGTCAGCGCGAGATGTTCCTGCGCGAGCAGATGAAGGCGATCCAGAAGGAGCTCGGCGACGACGACCAGTCGAAGGAGCTCGAGGCGCTGCGCGAGAAGCTCGGCGCGCTGCCGCTTCCGAAGGAGGCGCGGCAGGAGGTCGAGCGCGAGTTGGGGCGCCTCGAACGCGCCGGGCGCGAGTCGATGGAAGCGCAGGTCATCCGCACCTACCTGGAGTGGATCGCCGAGCTGCCCTGGGGCACGCGCAGCGACGACCAGCTCGACCTGAACGGCGCGACGGCGATCCTCGATGAGGACCACTACGGGCTGCAGGACGTCAAGGACCGCGTGCTCGAGTTCCTCGCCGTGCAGCAGCTGCGCGCGGACCAGATGGCGAAGGAGGTCGAGACCAAGGGCGAGGTCGCCGCGTCGGAGCTCATGCCCGACACCGACGACGCCACGCCGACGCTCGCG
>DASWUT010000343.1:0-1930 GCA_036401455.1 Gemmatirosa sp.
CAGCGGGATCCCCAGTTCGGGTTCTTCGGTCACGAACTCGTTCACGCCGACGATCAGCTTGCGCGCCTGCTCGAACTCCCACTGCTGGCGCGCGGCGCTCTCCGCGATCCTCCGCTGGAACCATCCGGCCTCGAGCCCGGCGACCACCCCGCCCTGCTCCTCGATCTCCTCGAACAGCCGCTCGGCGTCCTGCTCCAACCGATCCGTTAGCGCCTCGACGTAATACGACCCGCCGAGCGGGTCCATCACGTTGGGCACGCCCGTTTCATAAGCCAGGATCTGCTGCGTTCGGAGCGCGACCTGCACCGCCTGCTCGGTCGGCAGCGCGAGCGTCTCGTCCATCGAGTTCGTGTGCAGCGACTGCGTGCCGCCGAGGACCGCGGCGAGCCCCTGGTAGGCGACGCGCACGACGTTGTTGATCGGCTGCTGCGCGGTGAGTGTCACGCCCGCGGTCTGCGAATGAAAGCGCAGCATCCACGAGCGCGGATCCTTTGCACCGTACACGTCGCGCATCCGCCGCGCCCAGATACGGCGCGCGGCGCGCAGCTTGGCGACTTCCTCGAACAGGTCGTTGTGCACGTCCCAGAAGAACGACAGCCGCGGCGCGAACTCGTCGATCTTGAGTCCGCGCGCGATGCCGCGCTCGACGTAGGTGAAGCCGTCAGCGAGCGTGAACGCGAGCTCCTGCGCAGCCGTGCTCCCGGCCTCGCGAATGTGGTAGCCCGAGATCGAGATCGTGTTCCACTTGGGCGTATTCGTCGAACACCACTCGAACATGTCGACGATCAGGCGAAGCGCGGGCTCGATCGGGAAGCACCACGCGTGCTGCGCCATGTACTCCTTGAGGATGTCGTTCTGGACGGTTCCCTGGATCCGCGCGAGCGGCACACCCTGCTTTTCCGCTGCCGCGGCGTAGAAGCAGAACAGGATGATCGCCGGCCCGTTGATCGTCATCGATGTCGAGACGCGGCCTAACGGGATGCCGTCCATCAGCGTTTCCATGTCGGCGAGCGACGAGATCGCGACGCCGCACTTGCCGACCTCGCCCTCCGACCGCGGGTGGTCGGAGTCGTAGCCCATCAGCGTCGGGAAGTCGAAGGCGACCGACAGCCCTGTCTGTCCCTGCGAGAGCAGGAACTTGAAGCGCTCGTTGGTCTCGCGCGCGGTCGAGAAGCCCGCGAACTGCCGCATCGTCCACAGCTTGCCGCGGTAGCCGGTCGGGTGGATGCCGCGCGTGTACGGGTACGCGCCGGGCACCTCGTTATCGACTCGATCGCCGGTGTCGACGGCCGTATAGAGCGGCGCGACCTCGTCGGCGGAGTTCGTGTACGCGACGTCCCGCACCGCGCCGGCGTCATACCGCGCCCGCCACGCATCCACCTCGGCCCGCAACCGGGCGATCTCGTCGTCGCGTTCGCGAACGGCGGTGTCGAGTTCCTGTGCTGTCGCCATGTCGGGGTTCTCCGTGTCAGACGTCGGGGCGCGGGGGAGCGCTGGATCGCGTGCCGCCGAGGAGTTCGCCGCTTCGGGCGATGACGGCGTCGGCGACCGCGAACGGCGTCGCCTCACCGGCCTGGACCGCCGGTAGCTGATCGTCGAGCCACGCCATCGTGCCAGCATCGTTCCACAGCCGCCGGCGCAGCTTCTCTTCGGTGATCTCGACGACCCGCTCCCGGAGCCGCACCCGCCGCCGCTCCGCAAGTTGGCCGCTGGCTTCAAGATAGCGCCGATGCCTGGCGAGCGCGTCGAGCACGTCGTCGACACCTTCCCCCTTCGACGCGACACTGCGGAGCACCGGCGGCGTCCACGGGCCGTCGCCGTCGCCCCCCGCCGCGCGGCGCGCCGCGCGCGCCGGGTTCAGCAGCTCTCGCACGTGGTCGCGGTGCGCGGGGTCCTCGGCCAGCGCCGTGAGATCGACGCCGTGGTGGCC
>DASWUT010000344.1:0-5005 GCA_036401455.1 Gemmatirosa sp.
GGCCAGGGTGGCAATGGCCAGGGTGGTAACGGCCAGGGTGGTAACGGCCAGGGTGGGACCGGCGGCGCGCTCGTCCCCGGGTCCCACGCGGTCGTCTTCGTGAAGGGCGGCACCGCGGATCACCCGGCGTTCGCCCCTCGGGTCGTCACCGTCGGCCTCTCCAACTACGACGTCGTCGAGGTCACCAACGGTCTCACCGACGGCGAACAGGTCGCGCTCGTCTCGGCCGCCGTGCTGCAGCAGCAGCGCCAGCAGTTCCAGAACCAGATCCGCAGCCGGACGGCACTGCCGGGCATCGGCGGTGGCGGGTCCGGCTCGGGCAGTCGCCCTGGTGGGGCGGCAGGCGGCTCCGGCGGCGGCGGTGGCGGCGGTGGTGGCGGTGGTGGCGGGCGCCCGCCGTCATGACGCCTGCGGTCGTGACATGCGCGCTCGACACGCGCCCGCTCGACACGTGCCCGCTCGACACGTGCCTGGTGCTCGTCGAACCCTGAGGAGGTCCTGAGATGGCCGTCACCCTTCGTCCGCCCGGCGACACGTCGGTCGACCCCGCACTCGAGCCGGCGCGGCCGGCACCCGCCGCGCCGCCGCAGGCCCCTCGCCCGAGTGTGCCGCCCCCGCCCCCGCGGCGGCACACGGGCATGCAGTTCGGCGAGGTGCTGCGCGTCTCGCTCGAGGCGCTCCGCGTCAACAAGCTGCGCTCGCTGCTGACGATGCTCGGCATCATCATCGGCGTGGGCGCGGTGATCGCGATGCTCGCCCTCGGCCGCGGCGCCCAGGACGCGGTCAAGAGCCGCATCACGTCGCTCGGAACGACGCTGCTCACCGTCATCCCGGGGCAGGTGTTCACCGGCGGCGTCGCGTCACAGACCGACCGCGCGCCGCTCAAGGTGCAGGATTCCGACTTCCTCACCCAGCGCGCCCAGATCATCGCCGCCGTCGAGCCGGAGATGACCAAGCAGCTGCAGGTGCAGTTCGGCACGGCCAACGCGAGCACGCAGGTCATCGGCACGACGCCCAACTACGCCGACGTGCGCCGCTACACGATCGCGGCCGGGCGCATGTTCACCCAGTCCGACAACGCCGGCCGCAAGCGCGTCGCCGTCGTCGGCGCGACCACCGCGAGCAACCTCGGTGTCAGCGATCCGCAGGGGCTCGTCGGGCAGACGATCCGCCTCGGCGCGCAGTCGTTCACCGTCATCGGCGTGTTCGCCCCGAAGGGCGGCGCGACGGGCTTCAACGATCCGGACGACGAGATCATCGTTCCGCTCTCGACCGCGCGCTTCGGCCTGTTCGGCACGGAGAACCTGCGCACCATCTCCGTCCTCGCCCCGAGCGAGGCGCAGATCCCCGAGACGATGGCCGAGGTGGAGCGGATCATGCGCCGCGCCCACCGCACGCCCACGGGACGCCCCGACGACTTCCAGATCCGCAACCAGGCCGACTTCCTCAACACGTTAGGCGAGACGACGCAGGTGTTCACGTACCTCCTCGCCGGCGTCGCGACGGTGTCGCTCCTCGTCGGTGGGATCGGCATCATGAACATCATGCTCGTCTCGGTCACCGAGCGCACGCGCGAGGTGGGCGTGCGCAAGGCGCTCGGCGCCTCGCGCAGCACGATCCTCCTGCAGTTCCTCACCGAGGCCGTCGTGCTCTGCTCGCTCGGCGGCATCATCGGCATCGCGATCGGTTGGGGCACCGCGATCGCACTCCACAGCTTCCTCGGCTGGAGCACGGCGGTCGCGCCGTCCTCGGTGGTGATGGCGTTCGCGTTCTCCGCGGTCGTCGGCGTGATCTTCGGGACGTGGCCCGCGCGGCGCGCGGCGTCGCTGGACCCGATTCAGGCGCTGCGGTACGAGTAACGCGCGGATCGGTGGATCCCCCGCGTTCGCGGGGGTCCACCGATCCGCCGCAACGCCTTCAGTGCGCCGCTTCGAGCGCGTGCACGACCCGCGTCGGCGACCGCTCGAACACCGCGTCGGGCACGAAGAAGTCCGCGACGAGCGGGCCGCCGCCAGCATGTGGCGCGTACGAGGCAAAGTCCGTCACCCCGGCCTCACGCAGCACTTCCTCGTCGATCAGGAACCGCCCCGTGCACTCGCGCGCGGGGCGCGTCAGGATCGCGTGCGCCGCGTCGGCGACGATCTCGGGCGTGCGGCTCATCCGGGCCATGCGGTCCCCGCCGAGCACGTTGCGCACGGCGGCAGTGTCGATCGCGGTGAGCGGCCAGAGCGAGTTCACCGCGATCCCTTCCGCGCGGAACTCCTCGGCCATGCCTAACGTGCACATGCTCATCCCGTACTTCGCGATCGTGTAGGCGACGTGCCCCGCAAACCAGCGCGGGCGCATGTCGAGCGGCGGCGAGAGCGTGAGCACGTGCGGGTTGGCCGCGCGGCGCAGATGCGGCAACGCGAGTTGCGTGCAGAGGAACGTGCCGCGCGCGTTCACCTCCTGCATCAGGTCATAGCGCTTGACCGGCGTGTCGGGCGTGGGCGTGAGACTGATCGCGCTCGCGTTGTTGACGAGCACGTCGATGCCGCCGAACGCCTCCACCGTGCGTGCGATCGCCGCCTGCACCTGCTCCTCCGCCCGGATGTCGCAGACGATGCCGAGCGCGCGCCCGCCCGCGGCCTCGATCTCGGCCGCCGCGGAGTGCACCGTGCCGGGGAGCTTCGGGTGCGGCGCGTCGGTCTTGGCTGCGACGACGACGTTCGCGCCATCGCGCGCGGCGCGGAGCGCGATCGCCAGCCCGATGCCGCGGCTGCCGCCGGTGATGAACACCGTCTTGCCGGCGAGCGTCGGGGCAACCGACGCGCCGTCCTGCGAACCTGCGACGTGCATGGCGCGCACTCCTGGTGGGGGTCGGGCGATCGTGGCCGCATCCAACGCCCGGCGCCGTCGACTGTCAACTGCGCGCGGCAGCGGCGCTTTCGTGCGCCGCGTAAACGTCGGCATGCTCGGCCGCGTCTCACCGGTGTAGCTCGTGCGTAGCTCGACGGTTGCAGATCGATGGGCCCGCACCAGTCACTCCCGCCCGGGGCGGCGCGTCCGCACCCTTCCGTCCACCTCCCGACGATGCCCGGCCCCACGCGCGATCCGCCATACGACCCCGCGCATGGTGTGCCGCGCTCGTCCGGCGCGCTCTGGATTCCGTTCGCGACGGTCATCGTGCTGCTCGCCGCGCTCGCCGTCGTCCCGCTGGCGATGTCGGCACGCTCGCTCGACGTGCGGCGGCAGCTGAGCGAACACGTCGGCCCTGCGCGCGTCGCCGTCAACGACCTCGAGGCCGGGATCGGCGTCGAGCTGTACGAGGCGGCGACGGGCGCCCGCGTCCTGGGCCCCACCGCGAGCGAGCGCGGGCGCGTGGCGCACGCGACGGTCGCGGCCGACATCCAGGCCGTCGACTCGCTCGTCGCTCCCCTCAACGATCCGCGCGTTCGGGCCTCCGCGGCGGAGCTGCACGCCGGGGTCGCCGCGTGGCACACGGCACATGCCGACGCCCGCGGGCTCGCCGCCCTCGACGCCGCCGAGCGGCTCGACAACGCCCTCTCGAGCTACACCGACCGCCAGGCCCGCGCGATCACGCGCGCGCGCGAGACCGAACTCGCGAGCGACGCCGTGCTCGTCGGTCTCGCCGCGCTCGGCGTCGTGATGCTCGCCCGGGCGGGCCTGCGCACCGCGCGACTCGCCGCGCTCGCCGCGTCGCAGCACCGCGCCCTCGTCGCCGCGCATGCGGAGCGCGAGGCCGTGCTGCGCGGCGTCACGCACGACCTGCGCAATCCACTCGCCGCCGCGCGTGGCCACGTCGAGCTCGTCGCCGAGGAGATGCTCGGCCCGGTGAACGCGCGACAGGCCGACTCGCTCGCGCGCAGCTTCCGCCTCATTACGGCGACGCTCGACGGGGTCGACGACCTGCTCGCCGTCGCGATGGCCGACGGGGCGGGGCTGGCCGTGCGCCCGCACCGCGTCTCGCTCGCGGCGCTCGCGCGTGATGCGGTTGCCGAACATGCGGCGGTGGCCGCCCGCGCCGGGCTGACGCTGACGTGCAGCGTCGACACGCCCGACGCCGCCGCGCTCTGGATCGAAACCGATCCCACCCGCGTGCACCAGGTGCTCGGGAACCTGCTGTCCAACGCGTGCAAGTACACGCCGTCCGGGGGTTGCGTCGAGGTCGCCGGTGCCGCCGACGCGTCCGGCGGGGTGTGGCTCGCCGTGCGCGACAGCGGGCCCGGTGTGCCGCCCGAGGCGTACGAGCGCGTGTTCGGCGAGCTGGTGCGGCTCCCCGGGACGCGCCACATCGCCGGCGCGGGCGTCGGGCTCGCCGCGGCGCGGCGCGTGGCGCGTGCGCTCGGCGGCGACCTCACGGCCGGCGCGGCGCCGCAGGGCGGGGCCGCGTTCACGCTCACGCTCCCCGCCCGCGGCGCGTGACGTCCGGCGCTCACATCAGGCCCTGACGTCAGCGTCCGACGTCAGGGCCTAACGAAGCGGTCAGAAGCGGAAACCGACCGTGATCGGGACGTAGGTGACCGGGGTGTAGTCGGTCTGCACGCCGTGCGCGCGCACCTCGATGAACGGCGTGATCCCGGAGAGCGGCAGCTCGACGCCGACGCCGCCGTTGATGCCGAACTTGGTCGTCGAGGTCGAGCTGGACGACGACGTGTAGCCCGCGTACTGGAGCGTCGAGCCGTGGCTGTTGTTGTACACCCCGACCCCGCCGGTGATGTAGGGACGGATGCCGCTCATGTTCGGCAGCCGATAGACGAGGTTGGCGGTGCCGCGCAGGAAGTGCGTGTTGGACGAGTAATTGACGCCGATCTGTTGGGCCGCGAGCGTCTCGTACGTGGCCTTGTAGTCGAAGCGGTCGTAGCCGACCTCGAGACGCAGCGAGAGCGGGCCCGGCGCGGGGTGCAGGTCGAGCAGGCCGCCAACCGAATACCCGGAGTTGAGGTCGTTGCCGAGCGTGGAGGTCGGCACGGCGAGCCCGCCCTCGACGCCGAACGAGAACGGG
>DASWUT010000345.1:0-6318 GCA_036401455.1 Gemmatirosa sp.
GCTACGATTGGCGTGATGCTGCACGAGCGGGAGCAGCGCTTCATCACGAACACGGCCGAGGCCATTGACCGCTATATGGTGATCCGGCTCGGCCGCTACGCCCAGGAGCTCGGGATGCGGCAGACGGTGGACTGGGCGCGAAAGCAGGACATCCTGGCCGAGGTCGCGTTCACGATGGTCGAGGGCGGCCACGACGTGCTCCCTCGCGCCGACATGATCGCGGGGTTCGACGCGGTCTTTGTACGCCAGGGTGAGACCGAACGCGGCGCCGTCATGCTCGACGAGCTTGTCAACAGCGGGGTGCTCGCGCTCGAGGGGGACCTGCTCAGCTTTCACCGCACCTCGTTCCGCGACTTCTTCGCCGCGCACTACGTCGTCCAGCGCGGGGACATGGAGACGTTCGTCCTCGACCACTTGTTCGACCGCACCTGGGGCGGCGTCGCGGTGTTCGCGGCCGGGCTCCGGCGGCGGAACTCCGACCTGCTCAACCGCGTGGCCGCCGCCGTCGCGCGCCACCGGGCGAGTGCGGTCGGCGAGCCGAGTGACGACTACTACTACGGCGCGTACCTCTGCGGGCGCCTGCTCTCGAACAGCGACATGGCCGACCGCGAACCCCGGCTCGCGGCGCTGCGCACCTGCCTCACCGCGACCTACGAGAGCATCCCCGAGTTCGAGCGGGCCGTGGTCGAGCAGTTTGGCACGATCGGCAAGCTCGTCGCGCTCCTGGGCGCCGAGCAGACGTTCTTCGTAACCGTCGGCGTCCCCTGGGTGCATAACCAGCTCCGCGAGCTGCTCGACGACGCGGCGCTCACCGACGACCAGCGATACCTGCTGGCGACCACGTACGTGTACCTCGGTGCACCCGACTGCTACCAGGTGCTCGAGCGCGCCGTGCGGGACACCACGTCCACGCGCGTCCTGGTAGGCCTCGACTTGCTGCTCCAGCAACTCGGGACCGGACGACGGCTCAGCGGCGCCGATCTGGTCGCGCACGACCGCCTGGCGGCGCTGGTGCGAAAGCGGCTGGGTCCGCGCCGCGAAGAGGTAACCAAGTTGTTGGAATTCCGGAGTCGCGCAATGAAGGTGGAGAGCGATCGGCTGAAGCGTCTGATGGCGCAAGAACGCCGTGAGCGGCGCGATCCTCGACGCAAGAGCTGATACGCGCTCGTATACCTCACCGATTTGGTTGCATTGCGCATGCTCGGACAGAACCGTGCGCCACAGCGAGTGAAGCTGAGTTTTGCGACGACTTGCGCGACACCTCGCGGCGCCGGCCGGCAGCGACACGACGGCGACTAATACAACGGCCCGGACCGACTCGCCCGACGCCCCGGCGCTACGCGCGATCACGCCCATCGCCCGCTCCGGGCCACGGGGGTAGGAAGTCGGTCACTGGGCGCCCGTAAGCGACCGCGAAGTGCCACAGGTCGATCGGGTCGAGCCGGCGCTCGCCGGTCTCGCTCTTCGAGACGAACTGGTGCGGGCGGCCGAGCCGGCGCCCGACCTCCTCCTGCGAGAGGCCGAGGGTGAGGCGTGCCTCGACGAGGCGCGCCAGCATGCGCTGGTACTCGATGGCCCGCGTGGCGGAGGGGTACCGCGCGCGCACTGGGGGTATGGGCGGAGCCGCCGGGACGCGCGCGGCGGACCGGCGCGCCCGGCTGGCACCGGGCGGGCGCTCGCGAGACATACGGGGCACGTTGCGCCCGCTGTCGTTCTGCCCCATCTTCGGGCAGCACGGTCAGCGCAGCACCACACCTGATTCGAGCGCATGTCGTCCCGGTCCTCTCCGCACCCGCGCGACACCGTTGCGCGCCCTGACGTACGGCCCGGCGTCGTCGCCGCGATCATTTCGGCTGCTTCACGCGCCGGGGGCCCGGCGCCCGGCGCCCGTCAGCGATCGCCCGAGCCGGTGGCCGACAGCGACGACCCGCCCACCGAGTTGACGGCGACAGCCCCGAGTACGCGCTCGGACCCGACGGGCGGATGCCGAGCACCAGTTCGGTCGCCGGCCCGGCGTGCTGGCGAGCGCTCCGCCCGCGTGGGCAGGCGCGCCTACCCCGCGCGCGCGCCGTCGATCGCGTGACCGAACTCGGCCCATGTCACCCCGAGCGCGCCGAGCACGCGGTCGACGCTGTCCAGGGTCGCGTTGCGCTCCCCGCGCTCGAGGAAGCCGACGTGCGTGCGGTGGATGGCGGCCGCCGCGCCCAGGGCGTCCTGCGACAGCCCCGCACGCTCGCGGAAGCCGCGCAGCACGGCGCCGACGAGGCGCGGGTCGAGGGCGGACGGCCGGGACACCCGGTGACGCTCGCCGCTTGACGGACCGACTCGCTACATACTACTCGTAGCATTGTAGACTGCACGTAGCGCCGTGTTCGCTGACTGTCGCACCGGCGGCACGCGACCGCTCGCTCTTCGTCCGCTCTGCCCCCGCGTACCTGCCCCCGCGTATGCCGTCCTCGTCCCGGCTCTCGCTCCTCGTGTCTCCACGTCGCCGCCTGCGGTCGCGCGCGCGTGGACGCGCCCTGCTGACGAGCGGCGTGCTGGTGCTGCTCGGCACCTGCGCCAAGCCCACGCCCGAGCAGGTCGCCGATGGCGCCGACCCGCTCGCCGCGCTCGCTGCCCCGGTCGGCAGCACCCGCTACACCCCGGCCTACTGGACCGAACAGTTCCGGGCCGACGCCGCCGGCCGGCCCGCGCCGTGGCGCCAGGCCCTCGCCGACTGCGGCACCGGCGACCCGCCGCGGCCCGGGCTCGCGGCCGACGGCGCCAAGCCGAACTGCGCCGCGGTCTACCAGGCGTACGTCCGCACCGCGGCCGCGGAAGCGGCGCAGGAGCGCGGGTTCGACTCGACCCTGCAGGCGGCGCAGGCGCGCAACCGCCGCCTGGGGTTCTAGCGCATGCCGCCGGACGTGCCCGTCGCCGCGCCACGGACGGCGCCCCCGAGCAGCCGACCCGCGCGACCCGTCGCGACCCGCGCCGAGAGGGCGTGACCGTGGAACTCATCATCCTCGTCCTCGGCCTGAACGTCGCGGCCAGCCTCGTGCGGCTCGGGGCGCGGCTCCTCGGGCTCGCGGCCGAGCTGGCGGCCATAGCGCTCGTGCTCGTGGCGCGCGCCGTGAGCGCGGTACTCGCCCTGCTCGCGCCGCCGCTGGCCCGGGCCCTCGCGCGCCTCGCCGTCCGGCTCGGGCGCGGCGGGGCGCGGGTGGCCCGCACGCATGTGGGCCCGGCTGTGCTGACCGCCTGCGAGTGGCTCGGCGAGCGCGTGCTCACCGCTGTGGACGCCGTCGTCGGCGCGGTGAACGCGGCACGCCGGCTATCACGCTTCCCCTCACAGCGGCGCTCACACCGGGCGGCTGGCCAGGTGTCGGATCACCGGTCGCCGAGCGTCTGACCTCCCCTGTCCCGCCCCACCGTGTCCACCTGCCCGTCCCTTGCCCGTGCCCGCGACGTGCGGCACCGGAACGCCCCGGCCCGGACTCGAGACGCCGACGGCAACACGATCAACTGCTTTCCCTTCCCCTCGGCCGCGGGCGCGTGGTATCGGGCGCACCAGCGCGCCGCCCCGGGAAAGCTCCAGCGCTCGTTCGACTCGACGCTGCGGAACGCGCGCGCCTGGCGGTTCTGACCCCGCGCTGACGCCTCGGAGCCGACACCATGCGGGCATCCACCCACCTGCCTCCAACTCACCCCATGCGTCGTACCGTTCGGCGTTGTCCCCCGATCCATCGGGCGGCCGCACGCCTCCCGCTGTGCCTCGCGGTGCTCGCCGCCGCCCTGCCCGCCGCGTGCCAGAACCAGAAGTCGCCCGACGATGTCGCGAACGGCGACGACCCGCTCGCGGCGCTCACCGTGACCACCGAGAGCAAGCGCTACGACGAGATGTACTGGCGGGCGCACCGGGATTCCAAGGACTCCGCGCAGCACGCGCTTTACACGAAGGCGGTCGCGTACTGCGTCCGCCCGGACGTGGCGATCAACGGCGCCAAGCCGAACTGTCGCGGGGTGATGACCGCGCACGCGCTAGAGTACCACCCCACCCCGCCGCGGCAGCGCTTCTGACCGTCGCCCCGCCGCACGGCGCGGATGACGCCGTCTAGAGCGCCGCGGGGCCGGCGCGCTCGGCGCACGTCGGGCGGCACCACGCGGACCGGGCGGCGACTCGTTTTCCGCCGCCTGCCTCACCGAGTTGCTCGTCGGAGAGCAGCGGCGGGCGGCGGCGGACCCGGCGGGGTCCGTGCCGACGACGTACGGCTCGGGCCCTGGCGCCGCGCTGCTCGGCCAGGCCGGGAACTGTGGCACGCTCGCGGGCTATATCCCGCACGTCCCGTCCGACGCGTCCGCGAGCGCGAGGCCCGGACCGTGGACGTCGACGAGGCGGAGGCGACCGCCCGAGTGCTCCAGGCGGCGGTGGCCCGGCGGGACCGAGTCACCACAGCGTTGTACGTGCGCCCAATGTGCAGCCGCTCAGCGTTGTACTACGTGAGGAAATCGAAGATGGCGGCCCGTGCCGCGGCGAGCGACAGGAACGGGCCGCCCAGGTGGCGCCGTCATCTGCGACCTCACCTCGCGGCGCGATCTGGCAGATTGGCGTTAGGCATGTCCAGCACCAGCCGCCTCCGCGTCATCGCCGAGCAGCGCCTGGATGCCGGCGTCGTCCGCCGGCAGGGCGAGCGCCTCCACCTCGATGACGTGCCCGTCGGGCGCCGCGTCCCAGAACACCCCCACGCGGGCGATTACCCGCGCGAGTGTCTGCCGCTGGGCCCCGCGGCCGAGTGCCTCGAACGTCGCCACGAGGTCCTGCGCGGCAGCGTAGTACGCGTCCGCCCGCGCCGATGCCGCCTTGAGATCCGCGGCTCGTCGGTCGTAGCGCTTGAGATGATCCCGCACGCTCTGGAGCGCCGCGGCGCGCTCCTCCGTCAGCCGGTGCAGGACGGTGCGCGTGTCGGAATCCCGCGGCGCGTCGGCGAACGCGTTTGCCACGTTGGCGTGCGCGAGCTCCGCCCGCGCGACCGCGTCCGCGAGTGCGACGCGCTCGTCCGTTGGGCCGGTGCCGCCCACCGCCGCAAGCTGCTGCGCGAGTTCGCGCCGGACGTATCCTGCGAGCGCGGGCCCAGCAAGGACGGCGCGGGTCACGTCGAGCGCGTGCGCTTCGGCCACCTCCGCCGGGAGGGAGCGCCCGGCATGCGGGCAAGGTACGATGACCGTGCCCCCCGCCGGGTCCTTCCGATGGTGCACGTAGTAGCGGTACGCCTCGCGCGCGACCCGGGGCCGGTCGGTCCGCGGCTGGTACCGCGGGCGGCACACCTGGCCGAAGCACGTCGCGCCACAGACTGCGCACTTCACGAGGCTGGTCAGGAGGAAGCGGTCCGACGGCCGCCCCCCACCCGCCCATTGCTCCCGCGCGTCCAGAATTTGCTGCACGGCGTCGAACAAGGCGCGCGAGACCGGCGGGTCCGGCATGTGGTTGCGCCGCACGATCGGCAGCGACTTGGAGGCCGCGAGAGCTTCCCGGTCCTTGCCGGCCTCCGCTCGCGCAATCTCTTCCGGCGTTATCCAGCGGTCCTCTGCCCGGCCGCGTGCGCCGGACGTGTCGGAGGCGCGCGCCTCATCGCGCGCCGAACTCGGCCACCGCCGAACGAAGTGGCGGCCCTTTCCACGACGCATCCGCTGGCGCGGCCCCCCGCCGGGGGACGCGTGCTTTCCCCGGCCCCACATCGTCCGCCCGTAGACGACGTCGCCCACGTAGATCGGGTTCCGGAGGATGTCGCGGACTGTCTCGGGCATCCAGCGCCGGTCGTGGCCGGGACGGGCCGGCCCGAACCGCGCGCCGGGCGTCGGCTCGCGGCGGGCATTCAGCATCCGCGCCACGCCCCGCAGCGACTCCCCGCGTGCGGCGCCCGCGAAGATGTCGCGAACGACCTGCCGCGAGGGGCCCGGCGCCCACGCGAGGTCGACGTGGTGCCCCGGCTCCGACACCCGACCGCGGAACGGCAGCGGGCGCACCACGACGCCCGTCGCCGTATCGACGAGCACCCGCTCGACGCCGTACGGCACGTTGGGCGGCCCCGGGTACTCGCCGCGGCAGAACCGCCGCCGCCGCTCGGCGACGGTGTTCTCTCGGATGCGGCTGAGCTCCATCGAGTTTCGAACGCTCTCGACCACGTCGGTCAGCACGTGCGCGATCACGGTTGGGTCGTTCGTGTCCGAGCGGTCGAGCGGCTGGTCGGGCTGGTTCGCGTAGCGCACGTGCACGCCCCGATCCTCGAACCACAGCTCGAGCGCGGCGCGACGTCGGACGTCGCCCCAGCGGCCCAAGCG
>DASWUT010000346.1:0-1565 GCA_036401455.1 Gemmatirosa sp.
GGGGCGGACCTGGCCGGCTTCGACGCGGCGGTCCGCGCGGACCCGGTCGGGTACCTCGGCCTGGAACCCCTGGAGGCGTTCCGCGCCGAGGGCGGGGCCCTCGCGCCCGGCGAGCTGCTGAGCGTCCACCCACCGTTTGTCGTGCGGACGGACGACCCCGGGCGGAGTTACCGGGCGGTCCCGGCCGCCGACCGGATGGGGTTCCTGGCGGGCCTCGCCGCGCAGCTCCGGGCGCTGCCGGACGGGACGGCCGTGGCCCTACGCGTGCTGCCTCGTGCTGCTATCTAACGAGGCGTTGAAGCTGCCGGGTCTGCAGGGACGCCACGGCGCTCCCCTCGGCATCAACTCGCCTCGGCATCTACTCACCCGCAGCACCCGCAGCTTAACTTGGGCGTTCGGCGGCACCACGCGCCAGTTGCGCGCACTCATTCGGTGCGTTTCAGCGTCCACGAACACGCGCCCGTCCCAACGCACGCACGCATGCCATCCATGCCAATCGAGCACGTGTCCGACACCGCGCGGTGGGTCGCGGTCTACCGCGCGATGGAGAGCGAGCGCCCCGACGCGCTATTCCGCGACCCGTACGCCCGGCGGCTCGCTGGCGCACGGGGGGAGGCAATCGTCCGGACCCTGAAGCGCGGGCGCGCGACCGCCTGGGCGATGATCGTCCGAACCGCCGTCATGGATGAGATGATTCTGCACGCCGTCGAACGCGAGGGGGTGGGCCTCGTGCTCAACCTCGCCGCCGGCCTCGACGCGCGCCCGTGGCGCCTTGCGCTCCCGCCGGCGCTGCGCTGGGTCGACGCCGACTTCCCGGCGGTGCTCGACTACAAGCGCGAGACGCTTGGCGGCGCGACCGCGGCATGCGCGTACGAGGCCGTTGGTGTCGACCTCGCCGACGCCGACGCGCGCCGCGCGTTCCTGGCACGCGTGGGCGGGGACGCCCCCCGGACGCTCGTGGTGTCGGAAGGGCTGCTCCTTTACCTGGCCCCGGCGCAGGTCGGCGCGCTCGCCGCCGACCTGCACGCCGCCCCGAGCGTCGCGGCGTGGGTGACCGACCTCGCCAGCCCGCGGCTGCTCGCGCTGATGCAGCGCTCGTGGGGCGCCGCGGCGGCGCGGGGCAACGCGCCGTTCCGCTTCGCGCCCGCCGAGGGCACCGACTTCTTCCGCCCGTTCGGGTGGCGCGAGGCGCAGTTCCGCTCCGCGATGGAGGAAGCGCACCGGCTGCGGCGCGAGATGCGCGGCGCCTGGCTGTGGCGCGCGCTCGCCCGGCTCGGGCCGCCCGCGCGTCGGGAGGAGTTCCGACGCATGTCAGCGTTCATCCGCCTTGAGCGGGCGTGATGCGCCCGCGTCGTCGTGCGCCGTGGCGGGCGGCGGCGTGGCCGACCATGCGCACGGGCCAGAGGCCGTCGCGCAGCCGCCGAACGAGGCGTTGAAGCTTCTATGAGGCGTGTTCTGTCAAGCTCCGGGGTGTTGGGCACTACGTGACTACACGGCGCGGGGCCGTTGTCGCGCGGGTGGGGCGGTGGTGGGGTGCGGCTCACGCGCTGGCGGCTGCAACGGAT
>DASWUT010000347.1:0-11334 GCA_036401455.1 Gemmatirosa sp.
CTTCCTGCGATACGGTCCGCCGATCCACACGACGTGGCTCGGCGATGGTCGCTACGACTGGACGTTCACGGATCTCACGTTCGGCGAGATCCGGCGGCGCGACATCACGCCGATCGTCGACCTGTGCCACTTCGGGGTGCCGGACTGGATCGGCGACTTCCAGAACCCGGACTTCCCGGCGCGCTTCGCGGTCTATGCGCGCGCGTTCGCCGAGCGCTTTCCGTGGGTGCAGTTTTATACGCCCGTGAACGAGATGTACGTGTGCGCGATCTTCTCGGCGCGCTACGGGTGGTGGAACGAGCAGCTGACGACGGATGCGGCGTTCGTGACCGCGCTCAAGCACGTCGTGCAGGCGAACGTGCTCGCGATGCGCGCGATCCTCGACTCCCGCCCCGACGCGATCTTCGTGCAGAGCGAGTCGAGCGAGTATTTCCATGCCAAGAGTCCCGCCGCGATCGCGCCGGCCGAGCGGCTGAACGAGATCCGGTTCCTGTCACTCGACCTGAACTACGGGCGACGCGTCAGCTCCGAGATGTACGAGTTCCTGCTCGACAACGGGATGACCCGGGACGAGTACCATTTCTTTCTGGGGCAGCGGCTCAAGCAGCACTGCGTGATGGGGAACGACTACTACGTGACCAACGAACACCTCGTCGACCCGCAAGGCGAGACCGAGGCCGCGGGCGAGGTGTTCGGCTATCACGTGATCACGTCGCAGTACTACGCGCGCTACGGCCTGCCGGTGATGCACACCGAGACCAACCTCGCGCAGGGTCCAGACGGCGACGAGGCCGTGCGCTGGCTGCAGAAGGAGTGGGCGAACGTGCTGCGCGTGCGGAACGACGGGATTCCGGTGCTCGGCTTCACCTGGTATTCGCTCACCGACCAGGTGGACTGGGATACGGCGCTGCGCGAGAACAACGGGCGCGTCAATCCGTTAGGCCTGTACGACCTCGATCGCAAGCCGCGCCCGGTCGGCGTCGCCTACCGCGAGCTGATCCGGGAGTGGCGCGAGGTGCTGCCGACGCAGAGCATGGTGCTCACGCTCCCGGCGTTCCCGCCGAGCAAGCAGAACGACCCGCTCGTGCGCGAGATCCGCACGTACGCCACGCACCGCAACGCCGCCGTCGCGTCCGCGATCGGCGGTCCGCCAGCACCCGCCGGTGCTGCACCGGCGAACACGACACCGGCCGATACGGAGCCGGCCGGTGCGCCGGCCTCCACGCCTCCTTCCGACCACGCCACATGAGTCGCTTCGACAACAAGACCGTCATCGTCACCGGCGCCGCGAGCGGCATAGGGCTCGCCACCGCGACGCGCTTCGGCTCCGAGGGCGCACGCGTCGTCATCGCCGACCGCGACGCGGCACACGCCGCGGCCGCGGCGGAGTCGGTCAAGGCGGCGGGCGCGCCCGACACGTGGGGCGCCCTCTGCGACGTGTCGGACGAGAACGCGGTCGCCGCGTGCGTCGCCGAGACGACGAAGCGCTTCGGATCGCTCGACGTCGTCGTGAACAACGCCGGGCTCATGACGTTCACGCCGCTCGCCGATCTCACGGGCGACGACTGGCGCCGCGTGCTCGGCGTCGATCTGCTCGGGACGTTCTACTTCATCAAGCAGGCGTTCCTGCACATGAAACCGGGTGGTAGCGTGGTCAACGTGTCGAGCATCCACGCGATCGAGACCGAGGCGCTCGTCGCGCCCTACGCGGCGGCGAAGGCGGCGGTGGTCTCGCTCACCCGCTCTGCGGCGATCGAGGGAAAGCCGCGCGGCATCCGCGTCAACGCGGTCCTGCCGGGCGCGGTGGACACACCGATGTTGTGGGACAACCCGAACGTGAAGAGCGGCGTGGAGAAGGTCGATCCGAGCATGGTCGGCAAGGCGGAGGACCTCGCGTCGGCGATCGCGTTCCTCGCCTCGGACGAGGCGTGCTTCGTCCAGGGATCGACGTTAGTCGTCGACGGGGGGCGGCTGGACCGACTGTAGGTCGGTGGCCGGTGCACGCCGGTGAAGGGTGGACCCCCAGGTTGGCGGGGGTGACGGCGCGCTGCTCAGCTGCGCTCGACGGCGATCGCGGCCGCGTCGAGCGCCGCGGCGACGGCCTGGATCTGCTCCTCGCCGAGCGGGCCGCGGGTCATCCGCAGGCGGAGCGCGGTGCGGAGGTTCTCCATCGCGCGCATGATCTGCGGCGCGGGGCCGCCGCCGTGCGTGCGCCCGGCCTCGGCCATGCGCTCGAGCAGCGTGTCGACCGCGGGACGGTTCGCGTCGAGAAAGGTGCGGCCGGCTTCGGTGATCTCGTACGACTTCTTGCCGCCCTCTTCGGGGCGGACGGTGACGTAGCCGAGCTCTTCGAGCCAGGTCAGCGTCGGATAGATGACGCCGGGGCTCGGCGTGTACGCGCCGGCGACGCGCTCCTCGACGGCCTTGATGACTTCATAGCCGTGCCGCGGCTTCTCGGCGATGAGGTGGAGAATGACGAGCCGCAGGTCGCCGTGCGCGAAGAAGCGGCCGAGCCCGCCGGGACCGCCGGGGCCGCCCGGGCGTCCGCGACCGAACGGTCCGCGGCCGAGATCGCCGAAGTCGGGGCGGCGGCGGTGACGGCCGAAGGAGTGGCCGGGGCCGTGCGCGTGCGGGTGGTCAGGGCCGTGGGGCCCGCGGGCGAAGGCATGATGCTCGCCCGAATGGCTGTGGTGTGGGTGATGGCGGAACATGAATGATCCTGTGTGATCGTATCAGACATACCGACCTATTCGATATATCTGACTCTACGATATATCGTGATATGATCTTACACAAGAGGTACCGTGCGGGCGCGTGAAATTCAGGCTCGATCCGGCGACATGCCCCGTAGGCCTACTGTCCTCGTCGCAACCACCGAGGGCTGTCTGCCGTTCACGCACGGCGAGCCAGGCACGCCTGAACTCCCCGGTCGTCAGGTCGGCCCGCTCGCCCCGGAGCCGAGCGGAGCCTGCCTCGCGGTGATCGACGGAACGGCCGTGTGGCGCCGCAGCGGGACCGGCGTGTGGTCGCCGGTCGTCGACGTCGGGATCGCGGTGCAGTCGATCGCGGTCATCGACGGCACCATCCTCGTGGGCGGCATGGGCGACGCCGTGGTGCTCCGCATCGCGGCCACAGGCGCGGCGGCCACAGGCGCGGTGGAACGCCTCGACGGCTTCGATCGGGTGCCCGGGCGTGAGACGTGGTTCGCCGGCGGACCGCCGCTCGGCGTGCGGTCGTTGACCGCGGCGATGCACGGAACCGCGCTCCTCGCGGCGGTGCACGTCGGAGGCATCCCCCGCTCCGTCGATGGCGGCGCGTCGTGGATCCCGACGATCCCGGTGATGTACGACGTGCACGAGGTGCACGCCCACCCCGACCGGTCGCTGCTGGTCGCCGCCGCGGCCGCGGTCGGTCTCTGCGTCAGCATCGACGGCGGCGTGGCGTGGACCGTGTTGGCCGAAGGGCTCGACGGCATGACGTGCCTCGCCGTCGCGGTGCTGCCGGACGAGGTGCTCTTCAGCGTGCAGGACGGGCCGTTCGCGACCCGATCACAGGTGTGGCGTTGGCCCATCGGCGGCACGCACATCGAACCCGTGCGCGACGGGCTGCCCGCATGGTTCGACGGCAAGGTGGATACGGGCTGGATCGCCACCGGGCAGGGGCGCGCCGCGATCATCGACGGCGGCGGAAACCTCTGGTGCTCGCGGTCGGGCTCAACCGGCTGGGAACGGGTCGCGGCGCACGTGCCTAACGTTCTCGGACTGGCGATCGTCTGACCCGCGTACGCGAGCGATCGCGATGCGCGACGTCGTGGCGCGCCCCGCACTCCCTACGCGCTCACCACGCCCGCACGCCACGCTGCCGCTCGCGCGCGGCGCGCAGCCGGGGAGCGTGCGCCGCGAGCAGGTCCCCACGCGTGAGCATGCCGGCCACGGCGCGCGGACGCGCCCGCGTCACCACCGCCAGGCGGCCGACGTCGTGCTCCACCATTCGGTCGGCCGCGTCGCGCAGCGTCGCATCGTCGAACACCGTGAGCGGCGCGCGGCGGACGACCGCGCCGACCCGGACGCTGGGGTCCGCGGGGCCGAGCAGGTCGCGGCGCGTGACGACGCCGACGAGTGCACCCGCGGCGTCGACGACGGGATAGCCCTGGTGCGTGGCGCCGTCCGCGTCGCCGGACGTCGCCGCGTCGAGCCATCGCCGGACGTCGCCGAGCGGTCGGTCGGCGTTCAGCGTGACCGGGTCCGGCGTCATCGCGCTGCGGACCGCGACGGTCGCCAGGTAGTCGGCCGCGTACTCGACCCGCACCTCGGCGCCGCGCCGCGCCAGTCGTTCGGTCATGATCGACTGGCGGTTGGCGAGGAGCGCGACGAGGTACGCCGCCGCGCATCCGCCGAGCAGCGGAATGAGCCCGAGCGGCTGGCGCGTGGTCTCGAAGGCGAAAACGACGGACGCGAGGAGCGCGTGCGACGCGCCCGCGAAGATCGCGGCCATCCCGACGAGTCCCGCGACGTGCGGGTCGACGCCGAGCGCCGGCGCCGCATCTGCGACGACGGCGCCCGCCCACGCGCCGAGCCCACCACCGATGGTGAACAGCGGTGCGAGCGTGCCGCCCGACGTGCCACTGCCCAGGTAGACGACCCATGAGACGAACTTGAGCGCGACGAGCACGAGCAGCGCGCGCCCAGCGATCGTGCCGGCGAGCGCGCCGGTGATGTTGTCGTAGCCGACGCCGAGCGTGCGCGGCTCGACGAGGCCGACGAGCCCGACGACGACGGCGCCGGCGGCCGGCCACCACATCCAGTGCACGCCCAGGCGGTGGCCGACGCGCTCGAACGCGTCCTCGACCGCGTACGTCGCGCGCGTGATCCCGGCCGCGAGCGCGCCGATGACGGCGCCTAACGCGACGTAGCAGGCGACGGCCGCGGGCGACGGTGCGGCGACGGCGGGGAACGGGAACACCGGCGCGGCGCCATCGAAGGCGACGCGCACGACGGCTGCCGTGGCCGCGGCGAGCGCGACGGGCACGAGCGACCGCGCGCGGTATTCGAACAGCAGCAGCTCGACGGCGAGCAGGACCGCGCTCACCGGTGCGCCGAACGTCGCGGCCATCCCGGCGGCCGCGCCCGCCGCGAGCAGCGTCTTACGCTCGTCCGCGGTCACCGACGCCAGCTGGCCGACGAGCGATCCGAGCGAGCCGCCGGTGGCGATGATCGGTCCCTCGGCGCCGAACGGTCCGCCGGTGCCGATCGCCACCGCGGCCGAGAGCGGTTTGAGGAGAAGGAGCCGCGGCGGGATGCGGCTCTCGCCGTAGAGCACCTTCTCCATGACCTCGGGGATTCCGTGTCCGCGGATCGCCGCCGAGCCGTAGCGCGCCATCACCCCGACGACGAGCGCGCCCGCGACGGGGACGAGCGCGGCCCACGGGCCGAGATGGTGGCCCGCGGGTGCGACGAAGCGCGTGTCGACGCGGCCGTAGTAGGCGAGGTGGGTGACGAGGCCGATCAGCCGGAGGAGGAGCTGCGCGAACAGCGCGGCGACGCCGCCGAGAACGACCGCAGCGGCGGCGATCGCCACGGTGCGGGTGTCGACCGGTGCGCTCGTTCGCGGCGCGGCGGCGCCGTCATCGGGTGCGCCGTTCGTCGGCGCGAGGTCGGCCGCGGGCACGACGTCGGCGAGCCCGGGCGCGACGGCGAGCGCGCCATCGGTCGTCACCGCCTCGCTCGGGCCGGCCGCGGCGCGGTCGTCAGCGCGCACGGCTGCGCGCCTCGAAGAACATCGTCGGCTCGACCACGTCGAGGCCGGCGGCGGTGACCCACCGTTCGAGTCCGCGCGCGAGCGCGGCGCGCTCAGCGGGCGGGAGCGCGTCGAGCGCCGTGACCAGCCGCTCGGGGACGGTGCGGCGCGCGGTCCGGACGAGGGCGCGCGCGGCGGCCGTGAGGTGCAGCGTGCGCCGCCGCGCGTCTGCTGCGTCGGCTCGGCGCTCGACGAGGCCGCGGTCGGCGAGGCGGGCGACCACCTCGCTCACGGTACTCTGGCGGGTGTGCGTGCGTGCGGCGAGCTCGCCGACGGCGATCCCGGGCTCGGCGGCGACGGTGCGGAGCACGAACAGCTGTGCGGCGCTCACCTCGTGCGTGTTTACCGCAGCGCGGGTCGACGCGCGTAGTGCGCGGACGAGGCGACGCAGCGCATCCATCGCGGCGCGCGCGTCAGGGTCCGGGCGTGGTGCGAGGGACGATCGGGGCGGGGCGGGAGCGACACGGGGCATGCCTCAACATATCGTTCCCGATGTTTCGGGAACGATATATTGCGTGCGGCCGACGGTGCGGTGCGCCGGAACGGTAGGCCGTTCGACGCATGCCGGACGCCGTTGGCGCTTACCGGCCCGACGTGCCGGCTGCCGCTCCGCGAGCCGCTGCATGCACATCATCACTTCGCTCTCGAACACGGGCGCACCGTCAGCCGCCCGACGCCAGTCGGCGCGGACCGGACGCCATGTCACGCATTCCACCCCCACGAGGCAGCCCCGGCAGCACGGCCGCGTTCCGTCCGGCACCGGCAGGCGCGCCGCGCTGCCGTTAGGCGACCGCCTCGCCAGTCGTGAACGGTCCCGGCTCGCGCTCGGCCGCCGCCATCGCCAAGTGCGGCGGGAACCGACGCTCGGCCGGTCGCACGACGGCCACATAGACCACCAGGGCCGCGACGGCGAACGCCGCGGTCGTCCCCGTGACGGCGATCGCGGAGCGCCCGTCGAAGAGCGCGGCCGTGAGGGCGCTCGCCGCGGCCCCGGTGAACATCTGCAGCGCGCTGAGCACCGCGCTCGCCACGCCGGCGATATCGGGCATCGGCTCGAGCGCTCCCTGCGACGCGTTGGGGCGGGCCGCGCCGAGTCCGATGTTGGACGCGACCATGAGCGGCACGAGCCCCCACGCGCGCAGCGCGCCGACGAGGGTGAGCGCGACGAGCGCGAGCGCGAGCGCCGTCGCGACGGCGAGCCCCGCGCCGACGATCGACGTGTGCGACACGCCGCGGCGGAGGAGCCGCGTGTTGGTGAACGCCCCGATCGTGAAGCCGAGCGCACCGGAGGCGAAGCAGAGGCCGTACGTCCGCGGCGAGACGCCCATGAGGCTGATCAGCACGAGCGACGACCCGGACACGTAGGCGAAGAGCGACCCGAAGCTGAGCGCGACGACGAGCGCGTAGCCGGCGCTGACAGGGTGGCGCAGCACGCGCGCGTAGCTCGACACGACGCCGCGGAGGGTGAGCGGTGGGCCCGCGCGCGACGGCGCGGACTCGCCGAGCGCGCGGGCGGCGATCGCGACGAGAACGAGGGCGCCGACGGCGAGGACGGCGTAGATCGCGCGCCATCCGCCGTAGGCCGCGATCGTCACGCCGAGCGTCGGCGCGATGATCGGGGCGACGCCGGCCGCGATGTTCACGTACGACTGCTTGGTGCGCGCCTCGCGCCCCGCAAAGAGGTCGCGCACCATCGCAAGGACGATGACCTGGGACGTTCCCGCCCCCACGCCCATCAGCAGGCGCCACAGCAGGAGGGCGCTGAGGGAATGTGCCGACGCACCGAGCGCGCCGAACAGTCCGAAGGTCGCGCAGCCGGCGAGCAGGACGGGGCGGCGGCCGATGCGGTCGGAGATCGGGCCGCAGGCGAGCGGCCCGATGGCGAAACCCGCCATGAACACGGAGAGTGTGAGCGCCGCGCGCGCCGCCGTGACCCCGAGCGACCCGCCGGTCTGCGCGAGCACGGGCAGCCCCATGTCGGTCGCGAACGAGGCGAGCGTGACGAGCGACCCGAGCAGGAGGATGAACGCGGGCGACTGCGGGCGGAGTCGGGTCATGTCGGACGTGCAGGGCCGCGCGACCACGTCGCACGATCGTCGTCACCCCCGCGCCCGCGGGGGTCCACCGTTCGCTGCCGACCCACTCAGGACGCGGGCGCGGCGAGGAACCGTTCGACCGCGGGCCAGACGACGTCGGGCTGTTCGACGTACGGAAAGTGCCCCGCGTTCGGCACGCGCAGCAGCGTGGCGTGCGGCAGCGCCGTCGCCCAGCGCGCGACGAGGTCGATCGGGATCGCGTCCTCCTCGCCGTGCACGACGAGCGTGGGCGCCTGCACGACGCCGAGGCGCGGCGTGAGGTCCCACGCGCCATAGGAGCCCATCACGAGGCGGTTGGTCGTCGCGAGTCCGTAGCGGATCCCGGCGGGATCGGACGCGCAGAGGTCCGAGCGCACGAGCGGCAGCGAACGATCGGGGTCGGCGAGGCGCGGACGAAGCGCGATCGCCCAGTAGGCCTGACACGCGGCGCGGATCTCCGCGCCAGAGGCGCCGGGGGCGTCGAGGCGACGTTGGGCCGCGTCGAGCGCGGTGCGCTGGGTGGAGTCGAGGCGCGCCGCCATCGTCGCGCCCATGCGCTGCCAGAGCGCGCCGCGCACGGGCGGAACGGCGCCGAAGAAGACCATCCGGCGCACCGCAGCCGGGTGCGCGATCGCGTACGACGCGGCGAGCAGCGGCCCGTACGAGTGCGCGACGAGCGTCGTGCGGGCGAGCCCGAAGTAGCGCCGCACCGCATCGAGGTCGTCGACCTGGCGCGCGGCGGTGAGCGTCGTCGTGTCGCGCGGCAGCGTCGAGCGCCCCGCGCCGCGCTGGTCGTAGAAGATGACCGTGTGGTGCGCGGCGAGTGGGGCGAAGTCTGCTGCGATGCTCTCGAGGTCGACGCCCGGACCGCCGTGGATCGCGATGAGCGTGTCGGGGCCCGTGCCGACGACGCGGTAGTAGAGGCGCACCGAATCGGTCGCGGGCACGTAGCCCTCGCGCGGTGGGCCCGGGCGGCCGGGCGGCCCGTGCGCCGCGGCACCGAACGTGGCACCGAACGTGGCACCGAACGTGGCGGCGAACGTGGTGGCGAGCGCGGCGCCAGCGGCCGCGAGACGGAACGCGCTCACAGGATCGACCGCACCACGCCGCCATCGACGCGGAGTGCGGCTCCGTTGGTCGCGGACGCCCGCGCGCTGCACACGTACGTGATCATCGCGGCAACCTCCTCGGTGGTGGCGAACCGCTGGAGCAGCGAGGACGGGCGGGCCGTCGTGAAGAATTCGTGCTCCATCGTCTTGAAGTCGACCTGGCGCGCGGCGGCCATCTGCTCGACGAACGTCGACACGCCTTCCGACGCGGTCGGCCCGGGGAGTACGCTATTCACCGTGACGCCCGTCCCGGTCGTCGTCTCGGCGATCCCGCGCGCAATCGCGAGCTGCGCCGTCTTGGTCATGCCGTAGTGGATCATCTCGGCCGGAATCTGCACCGCGCTCTCGCTCGACACGAAGACGATGCGGCCCCAGTCGCGCGCCCGCATGCCGGGGAGGTAGTGACGGGCCAAGCGCACCCCGCTCAACACGTTCACCTCGAAGAAGCGCATCCAGTCGGCATCGTCGATCTCCTCGAACGGCTTCGGCTCGAAAATGCCGAGATTGTTGACGAGCACGTCGATGTCGGGTAGCTCGCCCGTTAGGCGTGCGCATCCGTCAGCCGTGCCGAGGTCGGCGGCGATGCCGCGCACGTCGGCGCCGGACGCGGCGTCGCGCACGCGGGCCACGGCGGCGTCGACCCGCTCGGGGGTGCGCCCGTTGACGATGACGGTCGCGCCCTCTGCGGCGAGCTGCGTCGCGGTGGCGAGGCCGATGCCGACCGTGGAGCCGGTGACGAGTGCGCGCCTGCCCTGCAGTCCGAGGTCCATCGGCGGGGGTCGGTGGGGTGATGACGACGCGCGGTGGCGCGCGGCGATGCGACGCGTCGCACGATGCGCACCAGTGCCGCGGGGCGTGCCGCGGGGGACGTCGCGCGGCCGGGTCCGCCACTCGGGACGCCATCGCGACGCGTGCCTTACGACTCGCGCCCGGATCGCGTTATCGTGCGGCATGTCATCCATCGCCTTCCTCGGAACCGGGCTGCTCGGGAGCGCCTTCGTCGAGGCCGCGCTCGGGCGCGGCGACCGCGTCACGGTCTGGAACCGCACCGCCGACAAGGCGCGTGCGCTCGAAGCGTTTGGCGCGACCGCGGCCGCGACGCCGGCCGACGCGGTGCGGGGCGCGGAACGCGTGCACCTCGTGCTCAAGGACGACGGCGTCGTCGACGAGGTCGTCGCCGCGCTGCGCGCTGACCTCGCCGAGGACACGGTCGTCGTCGACCACACGACGACGCAGCCGGCGCGCACGGCGGAGCGCGCGGCGCGGCTCAACGCGGAAGGCGTGCGCTACCTGCACTGCCCCGTGTTCATCGGTCCACCGGTCGCGCGCGCCGGGCAGGGGACGATCCTCGCCTCGGGGCCGCGCGCGCTGTTCGACACGGTGGAACCAGCGCTCGCCCGGATGGCCGCGCGCGTCGCCTACCTCGGCGAGCGCGCCGACCTCGCCGCGACGTACAAGCTGTGCGGAAACACGATCATCGTCGGACTCAGCGCGATCCTCGCCGACGTGTTCGCCGTCGCGGGCGGCTCCGACGTGCCGGCCCCCGACGCGCTCCGCGTGCTCGACTACCTCGACCTGGGCGCGATGGTCAACGGGCGCGGGCGCGCGATGGCCGCGGGCAATTTCGCGCCCAACTTCGAGCTGGCGATGGCACGCAAGGACGTCGGGCTGATGATGGAGACGGCCGGCGGCCGTCCGCTCGCCGCACTCCCCGCGATCGCGGCGCGGATGGACGCGCTGATCGCGGAAGGGCGCGGCGGGGACGACCTCGGCGTGCTCGCGCGGGGGGCGGCGGCCTAACGCGGCCACCAGCCCCGCGCGAGGCGCCTCACGCCGCGGCGTGCGGTGCCGCGGCGTGCAGCGCGAATTGTACGCCGAATGGGTCAGCGCACCGCGCCACGTGGTCGCCGCCAGGGATCTCGCGCGGCTCGGCCAGCACCTGCCCACCCCCCTGACGCACCGCGTCGAGCGACCGCGCCATGTCGGCGACGCGGACGTACGGAAGCCACTGCGGCGGCACGGTCGCCTGCGCGGCCATCTCGCCCACCAGCGGGTAGATCGCGAAGAAGGTGCGCTCGCCGGCGCCGAACATCCGATACGCCGCGTCTGGCCCCATCGGCATCGTGTCGTGGAGCGTCCAGCCGAAGAGGCGCGTGTAGAACGCGACGGACGCATCGGCGTCGAGGCTGCCGAGCTCGAACCACGTGAACTCGCCGTTCGCGGGGGCGCCCGCGGGCGGAGCCGACGGGTTGGCCGAGCGGAAGAGCGCGACCCCCGCACCTTGCGGGTCCGCGATGATCGCGAAGCGGCCGACGGTCGGGATGTCGCGCGGCGGGACGATGGACCGCGCGCCG
>DASWUT010000348.1:0-3515 GCA_036401455.1 Gemmatirosa sp.
CTCGTACCTGCTTCGCTCCATGCTGATCGGCGTTCCCAAAGAGATCAAGACGAACGAAAATCGCGTCGCGCTCGTCCCGGCGGGCGTCGAGGCCCTCGTGAGCACGGGGCACGACGTGTTGGTCGAGACCGGGGCGGGGGAGGGGAGCGGGTTCGCGGACGCGGCATACACGGCGGTCGGCGGCCGAATCGCGGGCACCGCCGACGCGGTGTGGGGTGAGGCCGAGATGATCATGAAGGTGAAGGAGCCGATCGAGCCGGAGTGGACGCACATCCGCCGCGGTCAGCTGCTGTTCACGTACTTCCACTTCGCCGCCGACGAGCGATTGACCCGCGCGCATCTCGACAGCGGCGCGACGTGCGTCGCGTACGAGACCGTCGAGTTGGCCACGCGCGAGTTGCCGCTCCTGACGCCGATGTCCGAGGTGGCGGGGCGCATGGCCGTGCAGGAAGGCGCGAAGTACCTCGAGAAGCTGTACGGCGGCCGCGGCGTGCTGCTCGGCGGGGTGCCCGGCGTCGCGCCGGCGAAGGTCGTCGTGCTCGGTGGCGGCATCGTCGGCATCAACGCCGCGAAGATGGCCGCGGGGCTCGGGGCGAAGGTTCTCGTGCTCGACATCAACCTCGACCGGCTGCGGTATCTGTCAGACGTCATGCCGGCCAACGTGCAGCTGATCTACTCGAACCGTCAGAACGTCCTCGAGTCGATCGCGACGGCGGATCTCGTGATCGGCGCCGTGCTGATCCCGGGCGCGAAGGCGCCGAAGCTGATCCGCCGACCGGACCTCGCGCAGATGCGGCCCGGGTCGGTGATCGTCGACGTCGCGATCGATCAGGGCGGATGCATCGAGACGATGCATCCGACGACGCACGAGAACCCGACGTACACCGTGGATGGGATCATCCACTACGCGGTCGCCAACATGCCGGGCGGGGTGCCGCGCACGTCGACGCTCGCGCTCACGAACGCAACGCTGCCCTACGCGCTCCAACTCGCCAACAAGGGATGGCGCCGCGCGCTGCAGGACAACGCCGCGCTGCGGCGCGGGCTGAACGTCGCGGACGGCCACGTGACGTACGCTGCGGTCGCCGAGGCGTTTGGGCTTGAGCACACGCCGGCGGAAGACGTGCTCGCGCTGGAAGCCGCCGGGGTGTGATCCGGCCCGCGTGAGCCATCGCGCGGCCGGTTGAACGGGCCGTCCGCGCGGGCTACGTTAGGGGATCGGCGAGGTACCCTCGGTCGTGCCCGCCTCTCCCCCGACCGCGCCTTCGCGGCGGGCCAATCCCGCGCCGTCGCCCCCGCGGCTCCCCGCACCGGGCGCGGCGCGGTCCTCGTTCCGCACTGACGCGCTCCTGATGCGCTGGCCTTTTTCGAAGTCCGGGTCGCTGTTTCCCGCGAACGCAATCGCCGTCGACCTCGGCACCGCCAACACGCTCGTGTACGTGAAGGGCGAGGGCATCGTCCTCAATGAGCCGTCGGTCGTCGCGATCGACCGCGACACCAAGCGCATGCGCGGCGTCGGGCTCGAGGCGAAGCGCATGCTCGGCCGCACGCCCGAAGGGATCATCGCCGTGCGTCCGCTGAAGGACGGCGTGATCGCCGACTTCGACGTGACCGAGAAGATGCTGCGCTACTTTCTCACGCTCGTGATCGAGAAGCACGTCTTCAAGGTCAAGCCGCGCGTGATCGTGTGCGTGCCGTCGGGGATCACCGAGGTGGAGAAGCGCGCGGTGCGCGACTCCGCGATAGGCGCGGGCGCGAAGGAAGTTTTCATGGTCTCCGAACCGATGGCCGCCGCGATCGGCGTCGGGCTGCCGGTCGAGAGCCCGACCGGCAACATGGTGATCGACATCGGCGGCGGCACGACCGAGATCGCGGTGATCGCGCTCGCCGGGATCGTGAGCGACACGTCGATCCGCACCGGCGGCGACGAGCTCGACGTCGCCGTCGTGCAGTTCATGCGCAAGAACTACAATCTGCTGATCGGCGAGCCGACCGCGGAGCAGATCAAGATCCACATCGGCTCCGCGTACCCGACGGGCGACGAGAAGGAGATGGACGTCAAGGGCCGCGACCTCGTCTCTGGCATCCCGAAGACGGTGCGCGTGCACTCGGCCGAGATCCGCGAGGCGATTCAGGAGCCGATCCAGCAGATCGTCGACGCCGTGAGGCGCGCGCTCGAGATCACGCCGCCCGAACTCGCCTCCGACATCGTCGACCGCGGGATCGTGATGACCGGCGGCGGCGCGCTCATCCGCGGACTCGACCTGATGCTGAGCCAGGAGACCGGGCTCCCGATCCACGTCGATGGTGATCCGCTGACGTGCGTGGTGCGCGGCACGGGGCGGATCCTCGACGACGAAGAGAAGTACTGGTCGGTGCTCACCACCTGACCCGGAGTCGACGGATGGCGGTATCGCTGCGCGCCGGACGGCTGGAGGACTCGTCGAAACCGCGGTCGCCGCGTCGCACGCGGCTGCCGGGCTCGGCGCCGGCGCGCGCGCGGAACTCCGCGGCGGTCGACTCCGTGATGCTCGGGATCTGCGTCGGCGTCGCGTTGCTCGCGAGCCTGCTGCCGACCGTCGTACGCGACCGCACGGCGGCCGGCGTGCGCCGGACCGTCGCGGCACCGCTCGCGATGCTGGAGCAGTGGACGGTGCTCCGGCGCGCGGCGTTCCTGTCGTACGATGACCGCGTGCAGGCGCGCGGGGCCCTCACGCGCGAGGCGCAGGACGCGATCGCGCTGCGCGCCGAGAACGCGCGCCTCCGTTCCTTGCTCGCGTTGGGTGCCCGGCTCGAGTGGGGGTTCGTGACCGCGGAAGCGGTGCCCAATCAGCAGGCCGGAGAACTCGGGAGCGGGCAGACGCTGCAGGAGTTCAAGGTCACCGCCGGAAGCCGCGCCGGCGTCGCCGTGTTCACGCCGGTCGTCGCCCCGGCGGGCCTCGTGGGCATGGTGCAGCAGGTCGACCAGGTGCGGAGCCAGGTCATCTCGTACGCGCATCCCGACTTCCGCGTCAGCGCGCAGGCGGATTCGGCGTACGGCATCGTGCAACCGCACCTTGGATCGGGCGCCGACCGGGGCCTGCTCGAGTTGCACGGCGTCGCGTTCCGAAACCCGCTCAAGGCCGGGCAGCCGGTGATCAGCTCCGGACTGGGTGGGACATACCCGGCGGGGATTCCGATCGGCACGGTGGTCCGCGAGATTCAGACGCCGGAACGATGGGCGCGGACGTACCTGCTGCAGCCGGCCGTGAACCTCGCCGAGGTTGGGCCGGTGTTGCTCCTCCTGCGACCGCGCGCCGATCGCGGGCTCGATTCGGTGTGGACGTCGGTGCACGCGGTCGACGTGACGTCGCGCCGCGTCGCCGCGGCCGGCGATTCGATTCAGCGCGAGGAACTGTCCCGCGAGGCGGCCGCGCGCCGCGCCGCGCTCGACTCGGCGCGAGCCGACAGCACGCGGCGCGATTCGACGGCGGGGACTGGCGGCGACAGCAGCGCGCGCGGGGAGGGCAGTGCCA
>DASWUT010000349.1:0-1996 GCA_036401455.1 Gemmatirosa sp.
GTCGCGTGGGGACAGGCGGCGCTGCCGCACGTGGCCGCGCCCACCCTCGTCATCGCGTCGCGCCAGGACAACCGCATCGCGTCCGACACCGTGGCCGCCGTCACCGCGCGACTCGGTCGCGCGGTCCCCGGCACCGACCGCCCAGACCTCGTGTGGCTCGACCGGTGCGGGCACGTCATCGCCGCCGACCGCGAGCGCGACACCGTCGCCCAACACACCGCGGCGTGGCTCGACCGGCACGTCCCGGCCGAACCGTCGGCGGCATCAACGCCGCATCGACACTCGCGTCAGCCGGACGACCACCAACAGATCGCCGATGTCTGACCCGACGTCTGCCCCGCGCGCCCGCGTCTTCTTCGTCGCCGGCGCGACCGGGTACGTGGGGCGCTCGACCGTTGGCGCCGCGGCCGCCACGCCCGGCGTGCGCGCGGTCGCGCACGTGCGCCCCGACTCGCCCACCCTCGCGACCTGGCGGACGCGCTTCGCCGCGCTCGGCGACGCCGCGCTCGGCGTCGCCGTGGATGCGACGCCGTGGAACGAGGACGCGATGGCCGCCACGCTCGCCCGCCTCCGCCCGGCGGCGATCTTCGCGCTGCTCGGCACCACCCGCCGGCGCGGCGCGTCGAGCGGGGACACGTACGAGAGCGTCGACTACGGCCTGACCGCGCTCCTCTTCCGCGCCGCCGTGCGCGCGGCCCGCACCACGCCGGCTGACCCGCCACCGCGCTTCGTCTACCTGTCGGCGTTAGGCGCGAATGCGCGATCCCGCACCGCGTACGTCGCCGTGCGCGGGCGGTTCGAGGACGAACTGCGCGCGGGGCCGCTGCCCTGGACGATCGTGCGACCAAGCTTCATCACCGGTCCGGACCGCGAGGAGTCGCGCCCGATGGAGCGCGTCGGGGCCGCCGTCGTCGACGCCCTCGCGCGGCCAGTGGGCATGTTGGGCGCGCGGCGCGTTGCCGACCGTTACCGGTCGATCACCGGATCCGCGCTCGCCGCGGCGCTCGTCCGCCTGGCCGACGACCCCCGCGCGGCCGGGTCGGTGCTGGAGAGCGACGCGCTGCGCGGGTGAGCGCGCCGGCGGTCCGCCACCGCTCGATTGCCAGGCGGGCAGCGCGTCGATAACGTCGCCCGCTTCGCTCCAGCCCGCTCTTCCTCCCACGCTCCCCGATGCGCCTCGCCGTTCGTCGTGCCCTGCTCGCGGCCCCCCTCCTCGTCGCTGCGTGCAGCCCCGGGCGCGAGGCGCCCCGCAGCCCCGATCCCGCGGCCAACACCTACGCGCCGGCGCTCGGCGTCACGCTCAGCCAGTTCACGAAACTGCCGAGCGGCCTGTACACGCGCGACGACACGGCGGGGACGGGTGCGCCCGCGACGGTGGGGAAGAGCGTGCAGGTGCAGTACACCGGCTGGCTCACCAACGGCAACAAGTTCGACTCGAGCCTCGACCGCAACGAGCCGTTCAGCTTCACGCTCGGTCAGGGCGAGGTCATCCGGGGTTGGGACGAAGGGGTGGCGGGGATGAAGGTCGGTGGGACGCGGACCCTCGTCATCCCGCCAGGGCTCGGGTACGGCGGGACGGGGTCGCCGCCCGACATCCCGCCCGATGCCGTGCTCGTGTTCCGGGTCAAGCTGCTCGGAGTACGCTGACGCGGGTGGCACGACGAGCGCGCGGCGAGACCAACGCGTGGCCTCCACACAAATTTTTCCACGGCGGCCGCATGCGGAGTCAATTCCGCAGCGGCGCGAGTCGATACGCGGAAGGATCCACGACACACCGATCCTGCCGGTGCGATCGTGCGCGTCTCCCTCGCTCGCGCGCTCGCCGCGCTCTCCCATGGCTCCGCTGACCCAGGCTGACCACGCCGCCCGTCGCACCGTTTCCGTAGCACCCACGATCCTCGCCGAAACCCGCCGTCGTGCGGACCACGGCTTCGCGTGGGCGTTCGTCGCGCTGTTCGGCGTGCTCTGTGGCATCGCGCCGGTCGTTGGGTCCTGG
>DASWUT010000350.1:0-3370 GCA_036401455.1 Gemmatirosa sp.
GCTGGCGGTGAGTGGCGCGCTCGCGGCCGGGGCGCGGGCCGCCCGGCACGCCGCGATCCCTCCAGCTGCGCCCTCGCTGGTCACCGCCCGCCCGCCCGCGATTCGGACCGTGGCCGTGATGCCGTTCGTGAACACCGGCGACCGCGCGGCCGACGACTACTTCAGCGACGGCCTCACGGACGAACTCTCGCACGCCCTCGCGCGGCTCCCGGGGCTGCGCATCGCCGGGCGCACGTCGAGCTACACGTTCAAGGGCCGCAGCGTTGCGGCCCCGCAGGTCGGCCGCGCGCTCGGGGTGGGCGCGCTCGTCACCGGTACGGTGCGCCGGGCCGGCGACAGGCTGCGCGTCAGCACGCAGCTCGTCAGCACGACCGACGGCACGGTGCTGTGGGACAGCGTCACCGAGAGCCGGTCGCGCGATGTGTTCGCCGTGCAGGACGAGTTCACGCGTGCCATCGTCGCGGCGCTCACGCCCGCGCTCGGCGGCCGCCCCGCCGCCGCATCCGCCGCGGCTGTGGGACGCGGCACGACGGATCAGGAAGCGTACGAGCTGTACCTCAAGGGGCGGTACTACTGGCTCCAGCGCAGCACGGCCGACGTGGCGCGCTCCATCGCCTACTTCCGGCAGGCGATCGCGCGGGATTCTTTGTTCGCGCGCGCCCACGCCGGGGTCGCGATGGCCTACAGCGTCCTGCCGGTGTACCTCGCGGGCCCGACCGACGCGACGACCGTACTCACGATGGCGAGCGCGCGGCGCGCGGTGGCGCTCGACTCCACACTTGCCGACGCGCAGCTCGCGCTCGGCACGGCGCTCGATCTGCAGCTGCAGTTTCCCGAGGCGCTGGCGCACTACCGCAGGGCGCTCGCCCTCGACCCGTCGAGCGTCACCGGGCACCACTGGCTCGGCTTCAGCCTGCTCAACGTCGGGCGGACCGACGAGGCGCTCGTCGAACTGCGCCACGCGACCGCGCTCGATCCGCTCGCCACGTCGCCCGCGGCCGCGGTCGCGACCGGGCTCCTGTTCACGCGGCGGTTCCCCGAAGCCGCGGCCGCGGCGCGCCGCGTGCTCGCGCTCGATTCCACGTTCTGGTTCGCCAACTACACCCTGGGGCTGGCCCAGGCGTTCGGCGGACGGCCGGACAGCGCGATCCGCACCCTCGAGCGCGGCACGCGCCTCAACCCGGCCGGCCCCGGGCACCACGCGGCCCTGGTGTTCGCCTACGCCGCGGCCGGACGCTGGGCCGATGCCGAGCGGGTCCGGGCGCAGCTCCACCGCCTGGGCGGCGACCCATCGGGCGGCACCGAGGCGGCGTTCGCGGATCTGGTGTTCGGCGACCGCGAGCCGCTCGTGCGGCTGCTGACGAGCGATGCGGGGCAGCGCCGGTACATCGCACCGGGCGGCGTGTTCGGCTGCGACCCCCTCCTCGACCCGCTGTGGGCCGACGCGCGCTTCCGCGCGGCGATGCGTTCGTTAGGCGTAGGACGATGCGCGCTCGCCCGGCCGTGGCCCTTGCCCGCGCGACCGGGCGCATGAACGTGCGCGCGGCCGCTCCGGTCCCGGTCGTTAGGCGAATGTGGCGCGCCACCGCCGTCGCGTGGTGACGACCACGCCGGCGAGCCCGGCGCCGAGTAACGCAACCGACGTGGGTTCGGGGGCGAGCGTCAGCGTGCCGCTGCCGGAGGTCGTGGTGCCCGCGGGTGTCTCCACGCCGCCGCCCGTGAGCACCCCGCTCGCGCCGGCGAACAGCCCCGTACCACCCTCGAATGACAGCCGCTGCGTGAACGGCCCCGTCCCCCCGGTCGCGATGAGCTGCGAGACGTTCTCGAACAGGTCACCGAACAGTTGGTCCCCAGTCGCGAACGTCATCACGACGCTGCCGTTGAGCTGCCCCGTCGTCAGGTCGGCTACCGCGTGATCGGTGTACGCCACGCGGTTCCAGCGCGCGTTCAGGGCCGGGACTGCCGGCGTCACCGACCCGGTCGCGGACGACTGGAGGATCAGCGTCGTCCCGGCGACTACGGGCGGCGGCCCCGGCGCGTAGGCGAAGCCGTAGCCCACCGTTAGGCTCTGCTGCGCGGCGGCTGGCGCGGGCCGGACGACGAGGAGCGGCAGCGCGCAGGTCAGCGCGCAGGTCAGACCCTTCCATACCGGTGTGAGGCGACGCATTTCGGTACCCCTTCCTTGTAGTGAGAACGCGGCCTGGGCGGCGACGTCGCCGCGCCGGTGGTGCGACCGCTGGCCCGCCGAACGGAGCCGGTTGCGGTCGCTTGTCTGTAGATGCGTACGATCTGTGCGGGCCCTGACATTGGCGGTCGGCGGCGGCGGCGGGATGACACCAACGACCCAGCGCCACACGGATGCCGATGCCCTACGACGGCCGGCTCCGCCGTCTCAGGACCACCATCCCGGCCATGCCGACGGCGACCAGGGCCATCGACGCGGGCTCCGGCACGGCGGCGGGTGCCGGGGACGCGCCGAAGATCACGCCGACGGCGGGGTCGAGGTCGCGGATCACGGTCGTGCTTCCGGTCGCGAGGTCAAG
Source organism: Gemmatirosa sp. (assembly GCA_036401455.1). Taxonomy (GTDB): domain Bacteria; phylum Gemmatimonadota; class Gemmatimonadetes; order Gemmatimonadales; family Gemmatimonadaceae; genus BPUI01. The sequence continues at coordinate 2,544 of DASWUT010000350.1, forward strand.
CGTGTCGAGCTGACCCGTCACGTCGTTGACAGCGTACCAGATGCCGTCCACCTGCGTGGTCGCGCCGAGGCCGAGGGTGGTGGCCCCGATCCGCGTCGTCCCACCCGTGAGCGGATCAATCCAGTAGAGACTCGGCGCGATCACCACCGAAGTCACGGTCGCCGTGGCGGGATCGAACGTGATCGCGTCGAACGTGGCGTACAACCGACTGCCCACGCCGAAGAGCGTCTCGTCGAACACGTTGAGCGATCCATCCGTGGCGGTCGTAAGCGGAATGAACGGGACGGCCGGCAACCCGGTCGACCCGATCCGTATGGTCGCGCCGGTCAGCGGATCGAGCGTGTACAGCCTGTTGCGGTAATCGGTGGCGTACACCGCCCCACCCAGCCTCGCGAGCGCGTTGGCCGAGGTGGGCCCACACGGCGAGGCCGGTGTCGTGCAGTCGGTGAGTCCCGTGGCGACGCGCCGGACGGTCTCACCGGTTGCCGGGTTGATCGTGGCCAGACGGCCCGAGAACGTCAGCGCCAGCAGCGATCCGTTAGGCCCTGGTACCAGTCCGATGTCACCCTCCGGCGTGCCTGGACCGATGGGTTGAAACGCGCCGGTCCCGAGATCGACCGTGCCAAATTGCTGCGCGAGGTTGACGACGTAAGCGAACGGACCGACGCTCGCCGGTCGTGGTTGCGCCCCGGCCGGCGCGGGCCGGACGACGAGAAGTGGGAGCGCACAGGTCAGCGCGCAGGTCACGCCCTTCCACACTGCGTTGAGGCGCCGCATGACGGTGCCCTCCATTCGTCCGAGGTGAGAACGCGCCTGGAGCGGCGTAT
>DASWUT010000351.1:0-2395 GCA_036401455.1 Gemmatirosa sp.
TCGCCCTCGCTCGCACCGGCTACGGCCCGCGGTCGACCGCGTTCGCCGAGGCGAGTCTGGCCGCGGGGCTGGCCGCACTGCGCACGAACGGGTTCGCCGCCGCGGAACGCGCCTTCGACGCGGCGTGCGGAGCGCTCCCCGCGGACGAGGCCGCGCGCGACGGCGTCCGCGGCGAGCTGCGGGCGCGCGTGCTCGGGGCGCGGGCCACGCTCGCCCTCGCGCGCGGGCGTTTTCGCGTCGCCGATTCCCTGGCCGCCGAGGTGCTCGTCGAGGAGCGCACGCGCACGCGCGGCCCGAGCGCCGCACGGGCGTGGGCGTGGCGCGTGCTCGGCACCACGCGCCACGACTCGAGTGATACGTACTACCTGCGCGCGATCGCGGTGATGGACTCGCTCGGCGCGCCGCTCGCCGTCGAGCGGTTGGACGCGATGCTCGGGCACGCGGGGCTGCTGAGTAGCGCGGGCAACTACGTGGCCGCCGACTCCGTCGCGCGCGAGGGGATCCGCCTCTCGACGATCGGCTACGGCGCACGCAGCCGCGAGGCGGCGCACTTCCATGCCTACCGCAGCGAGGCCCTCCTGATGCGCGGCGACACGACCGCCGCTGCGGCCGAGAGCGACAGCGCGCTGTCGATCCTCGACGCGCTCCCCGACGCGGTCGCGCCGGTACGGGTCGACATCATGTCCAGCGCGCTCACCGTCTTCGCGGCACGCGGCCGATGGCGCGAGGTGTTGGACCGCGCCGAGCAGCTGCGCGTCTTCGGGCTCGCGAACGGGGCGCCGTTGGCGGTGGCCTCGGGCGATCGGTGGGTGGTGCGTGCGATGCTACGGCTCGGCGACACGGCGCAGGCCACGACGCGGATCCGCGAGGCGCTCGCGGCCTCGACCGGCGGCGGCCTGCCCGCGGCGACAGGTCGCGAGTTGAGAGTGCAGCTCGACACGTTGCGGGCGCGGGGCTTCGATCGAGCCCGGCGCGACGCGGCGCCCGAGTGACGGGAAGCGGTCACGGTGCCGGCGGTGTTAGGCCTCAGGGCGGGGGAGGCGGCAGCGTCACGGTGACCGTCGTGCCGGCCTCGGGCGCGCTCTCGATCGTGATCGTGCCGCCGTGCTCGTCGAGCACGCGCTGGCAGAGGGCGAGGCCGATGCCGGTGCCGCCGGTCTTGGTCGAGTAGAACAGTTCGAACACGCGCGCGAGCGCTTCGGGTGGGATGGCGGGGCCGGCGTTGTGCAGCTGGCCCCGCCACCCGCCGTTGGGCAGGACGCCGGACGCGAGCGTGAGCGCACTGCCCTCCGGCGCGGCGTCGACCGCGTTGCCGAGCAGGTTGAGGAACACCTGCCGGAGCTGGTCGGCGTCGAAGCGCCAACTCGACGGGCCGGTCGTACGCCGACGGTCGAGCGTGAGGCGCTTGCCGTCGAGGCGCGCGCGCTGGGCGTCGAGCACGTCGTCCCAGACGGCGTCGGGGTCGCCGGGGGTGGGGTGCGGAGCCGTTGGGCGGCCATAGTCGAGCAGCGCCGCGATGATGCGCGTGAGGCGCTCGGCCTCGCGCAGGATGCGGCCGACGTTTTTCTCGACGACCGGGTCGCCCGCCGCGCGGAAACCGAGGAGTTGGGCCGCGCTCGAGATGCCGAACAGCGGGTTGCGTAGCTCGTGGGCGACGCCCGCGGCGACCTCGCCGATCGCCTCGAGGCGGCGCTTCTGCTCGACGCGACGCACGAGCCATGCGCGCTCGACGGCGACCGCGGTCTGCGCGGCGAGGGTTTCGAGCAGGCGCGCGACGGCGTCGTGCGCTTGGGCGCCGGCGTCGTCAGGATCATCGCCGATCGCGTCGGGCACGCGGACGGTCATCGCGCCGATCGCGCCATCGGCGGTGGCGATGGGCGCGGTGAATTCGTGGAGCGCGCGTTGGACGACGCGGCCGGTGGCGAGGGCTTCGAGCCAGGCGGGGGCGAGGCGCCGTTCGAGGTCCGCGTCGGGTTCGTCGCTCCAGCCCGTGCGAAACGTGAGGCGGAGGGCGGCGGTGTCGTCGTCGGCTACGGCGGCGGCGAAGGCGGCGGCGCCGAGCGCGCGGGCGGCCTGGCGGGCCGCGACGTCGTAGATGCGATCGAGGTCGAGGGTGCGCGAGAGCGCGATCCCGGCGTCGATGAGCGCCTCGCGTGGCCAGCGGGCGGTCGCGAGTTCGGCGGCGGCGCAGACGAAGCCGTCGCCGAGCGGGGCGACGTCGACGCGCAGCGCGGGCGCGGGGGGCGCGGCCGGCAGTTCACAGTGTGCGGGCGCCGCGCGCGCGCGGACCCGCTCCAGCGCACGCGCGAGGGTGGCGCGCGCGGCCGGGTCGGTGACAACGTCCCAGAACGGGCGGTCGACGACGGACGCGTCGCCGGCCGCCCCAAAGCGCGGG
>DASWUT010000352.1:0-3638 GCA_036401455.1 Gemmatirosa sp.
ACGGCCGGCGCGGGGCCGCTACGTGCACGAACCCGCGCGGATGGACGAGTCGGGGGTGCGCTCGCTCCCGCCCGCGGTGCCCGACGCAGCACCGCTCGCGCTCGTCGGCGTCGCGCTCGGCGCCGGACTCGCACTCGGCGCGGTGGGGCGCAGGCGTTAGGCGGTGGACGGCTGCGGCGTCAGGAGTAGTACCGCCGCAGCCGCGTCGCCACGCCGTCGAGGTCGGGGAAGAGGCGGCGCTCGTCGATCGTGACGAGGTCGAGCTGGTCGCGGACGCGGGCGACGTCCTCGGCGGCGATCACGAAGCGCGTGAGCACGTCGGTCAGGCCGTGGTCGGCGAGGAAGCGGTCGAATGCACGGGTCGTGTCGGAGCAGAGCGTGAACACGGCCGACTGTGCCGCGATGCGCGCGTCGAGCGTCGGCGGTTCGAACAGGCACGCGAACGGCGGCAGGTCGCGGTCGCGCGTGATGAGCGCCCAGGGCGTGAAATCGGCCTGCCCTCGGAGTGTGGTGAGGTCGTCGGCGAGCAGGGCCAGCGGGGTAAACCCGAACGCCTCGTGCACGCGCTGCCAGTCGAGTCGCCAGATCACCCGAGCGGTGCCGCGCGACGCTGGCTCCTCGCCCTGCGCAGCGTCGCCCGCCGGCGGGTCGCCGCCATGATCGCGCGCGGCGCGGTCCGCCGCGCGGTCGGGGCGCCCCTCGCCCTCCGCGTCGCGGCGGCCGAGCGTGGCGAAGTGCGCGGCGACGAACGGCGAATACGACCAGTCGAGCAGCCGCGTGGGGACGCCGTGGTGTTGGGCCGTGGCGAGCAGCTCCCAGTCGTTTCGCATGTCGCTACTGACGTACGGTCGCGAGTAGCGCACGAAATTGCGCAGCACATGCTCCTCGAGCCCGCACTTGGTGTGCGGCGGGTCGACGCCGCCCAGCCGGTCGAGGCTGGTCAGCATCGGCCAGCGCGAGTCGCCGACGCCGCGGTACACGCCGCTATCGCGCCGACGGCCGGTCACCGGGTCGGGCTCGTCCGGCGTCACGTGGTCGATGAGCTCGCCGAGCGAGCGGATGCGGACCGTGTTCGCGTTCACCCCGCGGCGGAGTGCAACCGGCGTGCTGGCAGGCCGCCGCGCGTCCCTCCAGCCACGGCGGTCCACCGCGTTAGGCGCTCGGCCCAACGCTCGGGCTGCTGACGGCTCAGCGGTCGACGGCTCAGCGGTCGACGGCTCAGCGGTCGACGGCTCAGGCCGCTCGCACGTTCGCCCGACGAATCGCTCAGCGCGGATCGCTGCGCGGCGGGAATAGCTCGTCTGCGACGTCCAGGTCCTCGAGGATGCGCGTGCGCTCCGGTTCGGGCAGCACGGCAACCGTCGAACGCCCGCCCGCGAGGATTCGGTCGAGCTGCGCACGGCGCTCCTCCGTCCACGCCGGATCATCCGGCCCGAGCGAGAGGACGGCCCGAAGGACGTCGCCCGGCCCGTAATCGCCGGCGAGGAACGGCTCGCGTTCGAGGCGCGTCAACGCGAGCGGAAGCACCCACCGCACTCCGCGCCCGTGCGCGAGCAGGCGGCGCAACTCCGCCGGACCGAGGTCGCGGAGCGACGAGACGAGCGCACGGGCCAGCCATGCGGTGCTGCCCATCCCGTATGCACCCTTCTCGATCGCGAACCCGTCGAGCTCGGCGATCGAGCGCGCGAGCGTCGCAGTGTCGAACTCCGGCGGGTAGGGCGGCGGAACAAAATCGGGGCGCGCCATGCGCGGAAGATGCACGCCCGGGTTCCGGGCCGGCACCGGCCGCGTCGCTCGGAGCGGAGGCGCGCGTCGCGTACCTTCGAGACAGTGCCGCCCACATCCCGCTTCACGCCGCCGCTGCCGATCGATGACGCGCTGCCTGCTCTCGGTGCGGCACTCGCCGCCGGAACGCGCGTCGTGCTGCAGGCGCCACCTGGGGCGGGAAAGACGACGCGCGTTCCGCTCGCGCTGCTAGACGCCGGGTGGCTCGGCGGGAGCGCGCTGGTGATGCTCGAGCCGCGGCGGCTCGCCGCGCGCGCGGCCGCACGGCGGATGGCCGCCACGTTAGGCGAGCGCGTCGGCGACACGATCGGCTTCCGCGTGCGCGGCGAGACGCGTGTGGGACCGCGCACGCGCATCGAGGTCGTCACCGAGGGCGTGCTCACGCGCATGCTGCGCGACGACGCGGCGCTCGAACGCGTCGGCGTCGTGGTGTTCGACGAGTACCACGAGCGGTCGCTGCAAGCGGACCTCGGGCTCGCGCTCGTGCTCGAGCTGCAGCAGGTGCTGCGCGATGATCTGCGCGTGCTCGTGATGTCGGCGACGCTCGACGGCGCACGCGTTGCCGCGCTCCTCGGTCACGCGGGCGACGGCACGCCGGCACCGGTGGTGACGAGCGCGGGCCGCGCCTACCCGGTCGAGGTGCGGTGGTCGGCGCCGCGCGCATCGGCGCGGCACGGAGCGGCCGAAATCGCCGCCGCGACGGTGCGGCGCGCCCTCGGAGAGCATGATGGCGACGTGCTCGTCTTCCTGCCCGGAGCCGCGGAGATCCGCCGCGCCGGCGACTCGCTCGCCCATCCGCCGTTGCCGCCCGACGTGCGCGTGCACGCGCTTTATGGCCTGCTGCCGCCGGCGGAGCAGGACGCCGCAATCGCCCCCTCCGCGCCGGGCGAGCGCAAGGTCGTGCTCGCGACGGCGATCGCGGAGACGAGCCTCACGATCGAGGGGGTGCGGGTCGTCGTCGACGCGGGGCTCGCGCGCGTGCCGCGCTTCTCGCCACGCAGCGGGATGACGTACCTCGACACGGTGCGCGTGTCGCAGGCCGGTGCGGAACAGCGACGCGGGCGCGCGGGGCGCGTCGCGCCGGGCGTGTGCTACCGGTTGTGGTCCGAAGCCGAGCACGCCGGGCTGCTGCCGTACGCGCTTCCCGAGATCCTCGACGCGGACCTGGCCCCGCTCGCGCTGGAGCTGGCCGCGGCCGGGGTGCGCGATCCGGGCACACTGCTCTGGCTCGATGCGCCGCCGGCATCCGCGTACGCACGCGCCCGCGAGCTGCTCGCCCAACTGGACGCACTCACGGACGCGGGCCCCGACGGCCGGCTCACCGCGCACGGGCGGCGGATGATCGACGTGGGGCTGCACCCACGGCTCGCGCACATGACGCTCACCGCCGCGCCTGACGGGGCGTGGGCCGCGCGCGGGCTCGCCGTGGTACTCGCCGAGCGCGACGTGCTGCGTGGCCCCCCCGAGCGCCCGGCGGAGGTCGACGTCGAGCTGCGGCTGGCACTGCTGCGCCCGGGACCGGTGCCGGCGACGGTGCACGGCGCGACCGTCGACCGGGCGGCGGTGTATCGCGCGCGCGACGAGCTCTCCGCTCTCACGCGGCGCCTCGGCGCGCGCGACCACGCGGACGTGCCGGGGGTGACCGGAGCGGCGATCGGCGCGCTCGTCGCTGCGGCGTACCCCGATCGCGTCGCGCAACTGCGACCGGGGTCGCCGGGCCGATTCCTGATGCGCAACGGCCGCGGCGTCGTAGTTCCGGCCGACGACCCGCTCGCGCGGGCGCCGTACCTTGCCGTCGCGGAGCTCGTCGGAGCCGCCGGGGAGCGCGAGAGTCGCGTCGCCCTTGCCGCGCC
>DASWUT010000353.1:0-4602 GCA_036401455.1 Gemmatirosa sp.
TTTCGTCGGTGCGCGGCTACCAGCGTCGACGCGACCGGTGCATGCGGGCGAGGTCGGTGCCGCACCGCAGCGCGGAAGCGTGGCGGCGCGCGCCGCGCGGACCGTTCGGCTCTCGGGCGTGCTCTCGCAGCGGTACGTGGACGTGATCCGCGGCGACCGCCGCACGCTCGCGCTCGCGCTCGGGCAGAGTGTCGTGATCGGCGGGGCACTGCGCATTCTCTTCGGCGCGGGGGCGCTCTCGCCGGCCCACGAGCTGCAGCTCGGGTTTCTGCTGGCCGTCTCCGCATTCTGGTTCGGGTGCAACAACGCCGTCAAGGAAGTCGTGAAGGAGCGCGGGCTGTTGCTGCAGGAGTGGGCGGCCGGGATCACGCTTCCCGCGTACATGACGTCGAAGGTCGTCGTCCTCGCCGCGCTCGCCGTGCTGCAGTCGCTGCTCCTGCTGCTCATCGTGGTCGCGACGGGGGTGCAACTTCACGACGCGCGTGCGTCGGTCGGGCAGGCCCTGTTGGGCGCGATGGCGGGCACGGCGCTCGGGCTCCTCGTCTCGTGCGCGGCCGACTCGACCGACGGTGCGGCGACGACGCTCCCGATCCTGCTCATCCCGCAGCTGCTCTTCTCGGAGGCCGTCGTCTCACCGCTGTCGAACGCCGCGCGCCCGATCGCCAAGGCGGGGATCGCGGCATACTGGCTCAACCAGTCGGTCCACGCGGAGCACGGTGACCCCGCCGTCGATGCGGGCCTGCCCCCGATCGTGCTCACCGTCCAGATCGTCGTCTGCCTCGCCGCGTCGGCCGTGCTGTTAGGCCGCTCGCTCCGCCGGCGCTGAGCGAGTCCCGCGAACCCGCCCGGACTTCCAGCGGATGCGCGAACTCCGGCACGTGCCAACGGCCGAACAGCTCCTCTCGTACTCGTGGCCGCTCGACGCGTTGGTCGCGGGCGCGCGCGACGGGAAGGACGCGCACGTTGGTGAGCTGGCCCGGCGGTTCGGCGACCGGTTACTCGCGCGGCTGTACGCGCTCAGCCCCACGCTTGCCGGCGAGATCGTCACCGACACGTTCATGGCGCTGCCCGACAAGCTCGTGCACTACGATGACCGCGGAAAGTTCGAGCCGTGGCTGATGGGCGTCGCGGTACACCTGCTGCGCACGCGGCGCCGGTCGGAGGACCGGCGCCGCGAGACGACAGGATCGTCGGAGTTGCGCAACGTCCCCGGCTCGCGCATCCCGGGACGCACGCTCGAGCAGCAGGAGATCGTCGAGCAGCTGCTCGGCGCGCTCCCCGCGCGCCAGCGTCAGGTATGGGAACTACTCGAGACGGGCTTCACGCCGGCCGAGGTGGCCGCGATGCTCACGCTCGACGTGAACAACGTGTATCAGCTGAAGAACCGCGCGAGGAAGACGCTCCGCCGCGCGGCGCGCGAGGTGCTCGGGCTCTGACCCGGCTCGGCGTTCAGCGTGCTATGGCTTCCAGACGACGCCGATGCTGAACGGGCTCACGCCGAAGCCGGTCTCGGCCTGCAGCGCGAGATTGGGGCGCAGGAAGTAGCGCGCGCCGGCGTGGGCGACGAGGAAGACCGAGCTGCCCTGCGTGCCGCCGTAATCGACACTGCCATCGCTCGTCTGCGCCGAGACCTTGACGATCTCGTAGCCGAGTCCCGCGCCGACGTACGGGTCGAAGCGGCGGTTACGGATCGGGAAGTGGTAGTTCGCGTATCCGCTGATCGGCAGCACGCTCACCGACCATTCGCCGAGGCCGGCGTACCGCGCGCCGTAGTGGTAGTAGTCGACGCCGCCGCCGAGCCCGATCGTTCCGGTGCCGAAGTCGCTCCGCGAGCGGGCGAACTCGCCGTGCACGCCGATGCTGGCCGTTCCCTCGACCCCGAGCGAGGTCCGCACGTCGAAGAACTTGCGCCCCGGCTCGAAGCCGCGCACCGAATCGGGTGGCGTGGTGGCGGTTGCGGCTGACGACGGGGTGGCGGAGGTGGCGCTACGCGTGGCGGAACGCGCAGTGCTGTCGTCGGCCGTGTATGGCGACGGTGCGATGGCGGGCGGCGACGCCGGCTGCGCGGCGAGGGCGGCGGGGAAACAGGCGATGGCGAGCGTGGCGATGCGTGACATGAGCGGGCTCCGCGGTGCGGGTTCGCGGCCGGACGGAGCGCACCGGAATGTGGCGTTCGTCTCGGCCTGCACCGATGGAGTGCCGCCCGATGCGGATTTCTTTCACACCGCGCTGATTTCGGTTGCGCGGCGCGACCCGTCCGTCCCGAGCACGTGCACGCGCGCGACGCGCCGTGCGACGCGCGCGATGCCTGCCTGGCTGGCACGCGTCAGTACGGCCAGCTCGCCTTCGTCCGCGTCCTCATCGCCATCGCGCAGCACGCGCGTGGCGCCCGCGGTCGCGAGCAGCGCGTCCGTGCGTGCGCGCACCGCCGCAGTTCCCCACGTGGGATCGGCGAACTGCACCGCGACCGCACGCCCTGGCAGCCGCGCGAGCCAGTCGCGCAGCCGGGCGGCCGTCTCGCGCCCGGGGGCGAGACGACGTGGAACGCCGAGCAGCACCGCCCCGAGCACGGTGTTGGTCGCGAGCACGTCGGTCGCCGCGACGAAGCGTTCCCAGATGGCGTCGCGGACGCGGTCGGGAACCAACTCGCCCGCGACCCGCTCCGCCCCGGCGAGCGACGGCGGGAGCAGTTCGCGGATGGCGCGTGGCAGTTGGAACGGGCGCACGGAGCCGCCGAGCATCGCCGCGTGCGCGTGCGGATCGAAGAACAGGCCGGCCGGGGCGTGGCGCGTCAGGACGGCGGCGAGCGCCGGCGCGAACACGCGGCCGCGGGTGGACGCGACGACGGCGAGCGGGTAGCGCGCGGCGTGGCGCCGCAGCCGTTCGGCCGCGTCGTGGGGTGCGTCGTCCGCGTGCTCCTCCCAGGCCGCCGAGCCGGTGTAGACGAGCGCGCGGCCGATCCGCGTCGGCGCGATCGCGCGCGCGGCCGGCGCCGCGTCGGCGTCAGGCGTCCGGAGTGGCGTGCTGAGCGTCGCGCGCGCCGCGCCGGGCCGGACGTGCGGTGTCGCGGCCGCCTCGACCATCCGGCGTACGCGCGCGGGTGCGTCGCGGACCATCGGCGCGATGAGTGCGGCCTCGGGCAGGTTGCGCCAGTACCGCTTCGGCATTTCGGCGCGCATCGCGTCGAGTTTGACGCGTGCGGGGTTGAAGACGTGTGCGTAGTACGTCGTCCAGAGCTGTTCGAGCGCGTCCGCCGACGGGGCCTCGTGGCGCATCACGCCGGGACCGACGGAGAGCGCGACGCCGTCCCAGCGGACCGACGCGCGCGGTGTGAGCACGGCCCAACGCATGTTCGCGAAGCGGCGGACGAACAGCGCGGCCGCGCGCTCGACAACGTCGTGCTCGGGCTCGAACCAGGCGACGTACTCGTCGACGCCGTCGGCCGCGCGCACGAGGCGGAAGCGCACGAAGGCGTGCAGCTTGTGCACCTCGCGCCGGACCGCCTTCGCCATTCGCGTCAGCTGCAGCACGTCGCGGTCGACGGCGACGGCGAGCAGGTGCGGCTCGCCACCGCACGTCAGGCGCCAGAGCACGCGGTAGAGCGTCGCCCAGCGCTCCGGGTCGCGGTGGCAGGCGACGAGCGCGCCGACGGCGAGGAAGCGGCGCGGCACCGTCACGGCCGCGGGTGTCCGGGCCTCGACTGGGTGTGCAGCGTTCGCGGCGGACACGGTGTCGAGCGCGAGGCCGCGCTGCAGATCGTCCGCCGGTTGCCACGTGACGTCGGCCGGTGCGAGAGCCGCCGCGAGTACGCCGCGCGCGGCCGCGCGCCAGCCGTCGAAGGTGCCGTCGAAGGCGACCGCGGGCATCAGCGCGCGCTCACAGCTCGCCGTGGAGCACCGACCGCGCCGACGCGAGGCCCGCCGCGGCCGGCATCGGCGCGAACAGGTCGGTCTGGAACGCGGCCACGCGTGGGCGGGCGGCGAGCAGCCGCTCGCGGAGGTCGCCGGCATCGAGCAAGCGCGGGCGGTGGTCGGCCGTGACGACGAACGGCAGCGCGCGCTTCACCGCGACCCGGAGCGCGACGAGGTCGGCGAGCTGCAGCCGCCGCCACCGCCGCACGGCGAGGATGCGCTGCACGCTTCGCGCGCCGACGCCGGGGATGCGGAGCAGCACGGCGCGCGACGCCCGGTTGACGTCGACCGGGAAGTCGGCGCGGTTGCGGAGCGCCCACGCCAGCTTGGGATCGAGCGCGAGGTCGAGGTCGGGCGCCTCGGGCGTGGTCAGCTCCGCGGCGCGGAAGCCGTAGAAGCGTACGAGCCAGTCCGCCTGGTATAGCCGGTGCTCGCGCACGAGCGGCGGCGACAGACTGGGGAGCGCGGTCGGCGCGTCGGGGATCGGGCTGAACGCGGAGTAGTAGACGCGCCGCAGTCCGTGCGCCTGGTACAGCGTGGTCGCAGTCGCGAGAATCGTCGCGTCGCTCGACGGCGTCGCGCCGACGATGAGTTGTGTGCTCTGTCCGGCGGGCGCGAAGAGCGCGGGGGCAGCGGCTCCGGTCGCGGCGGCGTTGGGCCGCCGCGCCGCCGCCCGCCGCAAGGTGACGAG
>DASWUT010000354.1:0-4861 GCA_036401455.1 Gemmatirosa sp.
GTCCGTCGCGCCCCTCCCGTGCACGCCCGCGCGGGTCCCGTCCCGCCCTGTGGCCCCGACGGTCCGCTCGTCCCGTCCCGCAGGTCTTCGTCCTCGCCTCACTCCGACCGCGGTGTCTGTCCCGCGCCATCTCGCACGTCCCGCTGCGTCGTCCGACGTACACGCCCCCCAACGTCCCGCTCCACCCGTCGCAGTACCCGAGTCTGCACCACCGGGTCTTCGACCTTCCAGTCCCGCCCGCCCCAGCCAACAGCCTCTTCCGAATCCCCACCAGCCTAACGCGACATCCCGACCTCCTTCGCCCATCTCTTGCACCCTCCGCTTCCATGCCAATCGACCGCCTGTTCCGTCGCCCCTCCCTCCCCTCCCCTTCCGACGACCTGTCCCCGATCACCGCCGCGCTCGCCACCGCCGCCCTTCCCTTGCGGGGCGACTCCTCCGACCACGATGCCCTGCTCGCCCTGGTCGGGGACCGCCGGTTCGTGCTCCTCGGTGAAGGTTCCCACCGTACAGATGAGTTCTACTCGGCCCGCTTCGAAATCACCCGGCGGCTGATTGAGGAGAAGGGATTCGACGCCGTGGCGATCGAGGGGGACTGGCCCGACTCCGATCGCGTCCACCGCCACGTTGCCCTCCGCCCGGGAGCCGATCGCTCGGCTCGCGACGCGCTCGGAGGATTTCAACGGTTCCCGCGTTGGATGTGGCGCAACGCGCTCGCGCTCCAGCTGGTCGAGTGGCTCCGCGCCTACAATGCGGCCCATGGCCGCGCGGACGGGACGGCCGTCGGGTTCTACGGGCTCGATCTGTACTCGCTGCATGCCTCGATCGACGAGGTGCTGCGCTACCTGCAGGACGTCGATCCGGAGGCGGCGCGGCGAGCTCGCGGACGTTATGCGTGCTTCGAGCACTACGGCGAGGATCCCCAGGAATATGGCTACCTCGCCAGCGCCGACGCGTCGTGCGAGGACGCCGTCGTGCAGCAGCTCGTCGAGTTGCGCCGCCGCGGTCCCGACCTCCTCCGCCGCGAGAGCGCCGACGACGATGGACCGGCGGCATCGGCCGACGACTTCTTCTCGGCGGAGATGAACGCGCGGCTCGTATTGGATGCCGAACGCTACTATCGCGCAATGTTCCGCGGGCGGAACGCGAGTTGGAATCTGCGCGATACCCACATGGCCGACACGCTCGACGCGCTCGCCGCCCATCTGGTGCGCCGCGGCCGCGCGGGGAAGATCGTCGTCTGGGCGCACAATTCTCACCTCGGCGATGCGCGCGCGACGGAGATGGGGGCGGGGGGCGAGGTCAACCTCGGTCAGCTCGTCCGCGAGCGCCACGGCGACGCGGCGCTTGTCGTCGGGTTCACGACGCACGAAGGTACCGTGACCGCCGCGCACGACTGGGGTGAGGAGCCCGAGACGATGCGCGTCAACCCGTCGCTGCCGACGAGTATCGAGCGTGCGCTGCACGACACGGGGCTCGCGGCGTGCGTGGTTCCTCTCGCCGGAAGCGCGGCCGCCGACGCCGCGCGAGACGCGCTCGACGCGCCGCTGCTGGAGCGCGCGATCGGGGTGATCTACCGGCCGCGGACCGAACGGCAGAGCCACTACTTCCTCGCGCGCGTGGGACGGCAGTTCGACTGCTTGTACCATTACGACCGGACGCGGGCGGTCGAACCGCTCGACCAGGCCGATGCGGAACCGTTAGGCAGCGAGCCGCCGGAGACCTACCCCAGCGCGGTGTGATACCGCGGCGAGGCGTCAGTCGAATGGCAGGCGGATAGCGTGCGGGCGGTGCCACCGGGCCAGACATGCGAGCCTGCTCGACACATCGAGGATTACTGATGTCTCCTCGACGCGTGTCGCCGACGTCGCACGTGAACACCGCGTCGTCCGCCGCGACGTCGTCGACCAGACGCGTCACGCACTGCAGATGGATGGGCGTGCGCCCCGCGTGGTGATCGTCCTCCGCCAGCTTGTCGAGCGACGCGCACGTGGCGCGGTAGTGGTCGAGCGCGCCGCGCAGGGGTGCGTCATCGGTCGTCCGGCCGAGCGCGGGGAGGAGGGCGGCGGCCGTGTCCTTCACCGCGCCCACCAGCCCGACCTCGACGCGCGTGCACCGCCCGATCTGCTCGCCGCCGAGCTCCACCTGAACGACCCGGGCGTGGCACAGTTCCGGGCGCGCGCCCGCACACCCGGCGCCGGGGACGATGAGGACCGACACGCCGCATGAGGCTGTCGCCGATGACGTCCGCTGCGCTCGGCATGTCAGCCGCCCACGCTCGGCTTGCCGCCCAGGCGATCGACCGTCGCGACGTCGAACGGATACGGCCGCGGCGTGTGCTGCACGGTCACCCACTGCTCGGTCGTGAACGCCTCGACGGCCCACCGGCCGTTGAAGCGGCCGATCCCCGAGTTCTTCTCGCCACCGAACGGGTTGAACGGCAGGTCGTTGGCCGGCTGATCGTTGACATGCGCCATGCCGGCCTGGATGCGCTGGGCGAACCGTACGCCGCGGTCGACATCGCGGGTGAAGACGGCCGAGGACAGCCCGTAGTCGGTGTCGTTCGCGATGCGGAGCGCGTCGTCCTCGTCGCGCGCGCGGATGAGTCGGCGCGATCGGCCCGAAGATCTCCGATGTCACCATGGGGTCGTCGGCACCGACGTCGACGTAGACGTGCGGTGGCAGCGCGAGCCCGTCGGGCTCGCCGCCTCACGCCGGCTCGAGCCCGCGCGAGCGCGCCGACTGGATGCGTTCCATCAGCCCGTCGAGTTGGTGCCGGCTGATGACGGGGCCGACGAAGGTATCCGGATCGCTCGGGTCGCCGGCCTTGAGCTGCCGCACGCGCGCGACGTAGCGCTCGGCGAACTCATCGAAGACCGGCGCCTCGACGACTTGCGGTAGACGCGGCACTCCTTGCCCGGCACGTCGTTAGGCAGGATGTAGCCACCGTCCAGGTGCGGCGTCGCGGTCGCCTCCTGAAAGACGCCGCGCACCGCGGCCCACTCGAGGCGCGCCTTCAGGCGGGTGCTTCCGGACTCGTGCACGAGCCAGTCGACGATCTCGTCGCGGCGTGCGTCGAGCACGGCGACCACCTTCACATCACCGACGCGCGCTCCGACGGCAGCATCGCCGCCCACGCGGGCTGCGCGCGAGCGGCGGCCTGGTACGCCGCGTCCACATCGGCGGCGGTGGCCTGCGAGATTTCGAGGAGTGTCTCGCCGGTGTAGGGGTTCTCGTCGACGAGCGGCTTGCCCGGCCCGGCGCACCACTCGCCGCCGATGTACAGCCGGTCGAAGCCATCGTAGTGAGTCGGGTGACCATCCGGACGGCCGTTCCGGCGGTCGTCGGCATGCCCGGCGGACGCGAGCGTGACGCTACGGACGCGGGCACCCGGCCGCGCGCCCTGCGGCGGCTACGGTTGCCGCGGGCCGTCGAACGTACCCCCGCCCTGCTGCAGCACGACTTTCGTCGCGCGCCCTCCCTCGACGACCACCCGTAGTCGCAGCGCCGGGTCGAACGCCGCGCCGAACGTGTCGTCGCCCAGATAGAGGAGTGGAATCGGCGGCTGGTCGGTCGCCTGCCCCACCAGCCCGTCGCCCTCCGCCCGAAGCGTCAGGAGCAGCGTCCGGCCGGGCAGCTGCAGGGCGTAGGTGCCCGGCGCCGCCGCCCGCAGCGCCGCCGGGAGCGGGCCGGCGGAGGCCGGGGTGGCAGTGGGCGGCGGGGTGGCCGGGGGCACGGGCTGCAGCGGCAGCCCGAGCACGGCGGCCGCGACGTTGGCGGCGAGCCGGCCGGGGTCGCTGCCTAACGTGTTCGTGAACACCACGACACGGAGGGTGTCGTCGGGGAACCAGAGCTGCTGGGCCGAAAAGCCGTTGATGTCGCCCCCGTGCTCGACGAAGCGGTGCGTGCCCGCCTGGCCCGGCGCGAGACCCCAGCCGTAGCCGGTCGGCTGCCCGTCGGCGACCGTATCCGAACGGCTCATGCGCGCGTAGCTCGCCGCCGTGACGACGCGGCCGCTCGTGAGCGCCGCCTGCCAGCGGAGGTAATCGGGGACCGTAAGGCAGAGCGCGCCGGCGGCGTACGGCGACGTCATGCTCATCGGCGTCGTCGGCTGGTACGCGGGCGGGCCACTTCGGCTTCGGTCGTACCCGGCCGCGTAGCTCGTATCGCTCGGCGCGTCGGGGCAGTACGTGCTCCGCGTCATCCCGAGCGGCCCGAAGAAGCGCTCGCGCACGAGGGCCGCGTACGGCCGCCCCGTGATCCGCTCGAGCACGCGACCGAGCAGGAAGTACCCGGTGTTGTCGTACGCGAAGCGCGTCCCCGACGCGAAGTCGAACGGCTGCCGCGCGACGAAGCCGAGCACGGTGTCCGGCGCGAGCGACTCGGTCATGCGTGCGGTCCACGTCGGCGACGCCGTGTAGGTCGGGATGCCAGAGGTGTGGCTCAGCAGCTGACGGACGGTCACGTGGGCCCACGCGGGGTACTGCGGCAGAAAGCGCCCGAGCGTGTCGGTGAGCGCGAGGCGTCGCTGCTCGACCAGCTGAAGCACGGCGGCCGCCGTGAACTGCTTCGTGATCGAGCCGACGCGGTAGACGGTGGTCGGTCCGGCGGCCCGGTGCCGGGCCGTGTCGGCCCATCCGTATCCGCGAAGGACGAGCGTGTCGGGGCCGCGCACGGCGGCCAGCGTGAGACCGGCCGCGGGGGCCTCGCGCAGGAACGCCGTCGCGAGCGAGTCGATGCGTGCGACCATCGCAGCCCTCCCGGTGCGGGGTTGTGCGGCGGCTTGGGAGGACCCGACGACCACGAGGCCGGCGAGGAGGGCGGGCACGACGAGGCGAGGCGCGAACATGGGCGGGGCGAA
>DASWUT010000355.1:0-1703 GCA_036401455.1 Gemmatirosa sp.
GCACGAGACGGTGACGATGGCGTTGCCGCTGCGCGGCAACGTGCAGGTCCGCGTCGCCGAGCTCGGGCCGGTGTCGGTAACGCTGCAGACGGTCGAGGGGCACCCGCTCGCCGGTGCGGTTCGGTTCACGTTCACCGAGCACCCCGGCGGCGACCCCGTGCCGCCGTTCCGATTCGAGGTCGAGGTGTTCGAGCGCGCCGCGGACCCGTTCGACTGGTTCGCGATGACGATGTTGGGCACCTCGCTCCAACGGGCCAACTGGCGCGAGATGGTGCGCACGGTCGTCGAGGAAAGCGGGGGCGAGGGGTCCATCGAGCGGGCGGAGGAGACGCTCGATGGCGAGCGCGCCGGCGAGGTCGAGCACTGGCTGCACGACCTCGCGATCGCGCGCGCCCGTGCAGAGCACGGCGAGGAGTTGCGCGGGGAAGGCGGGCATCCCGGCGACGCGTGAGGCGCGCGGCTTGGTGACGCCTCACGTCACGCGTTCGACGTGACGGACCGCGCGCGACGTCTCAGGCCGTGTCGGGGCGGTACGCGCAGTGCTCGCCGCACCCCAACCGGTAGCGGTTGCGCGCGAACCATCGGTAGAACCGATCGGTCGCCGTCCGCACTCCGGGCAGCGTGAACACCCACGCGAGTACCCCTCCGCGCGGCAACACGTCGATCAGCCGCTCGACCGCGGCCGCTCGCTCCCACGTCTGGCCGCCGGGCCCGATCACCTGCAGCGACTCGAGGTAGTGGCTCGGGGGGATCCACGGAAACCGCTCCGCGAGCCCTGGCATCTGCGACGGAACGATCTCGAGCACGCGCGAATGCCGGTCCCACAGCCGCAGCACGCCGACAAGCCGCCCGCACACCTTGCAGTGCCCGTCGTAGACGACCGTGTACGGCCGCCCCTCGCCGACCCCGGAGAAGCCCGCGGTCGAGTAGAAGTTCGCCCCCTCGACGCCGTTGGCCGGGTCGCGCGGCGCCCCGCCGACGGTGAAGCGGACGACCGGATAGCTCGGCGCCGCGCTCATGCGGCCACCGACGCCGTCGGTGCGGCAGGCTGCGCGGGGGCGGCCGGATCTGGCGGGCCACCCGTCCCCGCGATCGTCAACGCCGGCGGCTTTTCGAGCGTGACGTGCACCGGGCACATCGCGGCCACGCGCCTCGCCGCCTCGAGTCGCCCCGCTGGCAGGCTCGGCCACGCGAACGTGAGGTCGAAGCGTCCGACGCGATGCGGCTTTTCCTCGAACGTCCACGCGACCTCGAGCGTGAGGTCGTCGGCACGCAGGTCGGCCCGCTCGCCCCACGATGCCATGATCGCGTACGTGCACGCGGCGAGGCCGCTGGCAACCATCTGAAAGGGCGTGAACGGCCGGTCGGCCGCGGGCGCGTCGACGGTCAGCGGGCCCGTCGTGGGCTCGTAACGGATGCGGGTGTCGTCGAGGAGGGAGATCTTCACGGCAGCTGACGGCTGAGGTCGCGGCGGTCCGCCGGTGGGGCGGGTGCAAGAGGAGGGCCCCGCGCATAGGGTTGTGCGCATGCATCCACCCCTTCGCGAGCTCGCCGACCTGCTCGCCCGCACGCGCGACGACGTGCTCGCCGTGTGGCAGACGATTCCTCCTGATACCCGCGAGCGCCGCCCTCGGCCGGGCCGCTGGACGCCGGCAGAGGTGCTCGACCACCTGCGGCTCGTCGAGACCGGGTCGGCCGCGCTG
>DASWUT010000356.1:0-2236 GCA_036401455.1 Gemmatirosa sp.
CTCGCCGCCCGTGAGGCGGCGCACGCGGCCGCGCTGGAGCAGGCATGGGTGGAAGGACACGCAGCGGGATGCGCGGCGGGCGAGGCGCAGGCCGGCGCGGCGTTCGCTGACGCGGCAGGTGCCCTCGACGCGGCCGTGCGCGAGGTTCAGGCGCACGAGGCACGGTGGATGGGCGACCTGCGCGCGCACGTGGCGGCGCTCGCCGTCGCGGTCGCGCAGCACGTGGTCGGGCGCGAGGTCGCTGCCGACGACGCGCTCGTCGTGGCGCTCACCACGCGCGCCGTCGCGGAGTTCCCGGCCGGCGAGGCGCTCGTCGCACGCGTGCACCCCGACGACCTCGACGCGCTCAAGGCCGCGTGGGACGGTGCTCCGCGCGAGGGCGCGGTGCGCTGGATGCCCGACGCTCGCGTCGCGCGCGGTGGCGCGCTCATCGAGGGGCGCGAGCGGATCGTCGACGGCCGCGTCGACGCAGCGCTCGAGCGGCTCTACCGCGCGCTGGCGGGGCACGTCGCGTGACGGGGCGACCGACGCCGATGATCGGCATGCCCTGGGTGACCACACCGTCGGAGGGCACCGCCGAGATCATGCGCGCCCTCGCCGCGGTGCCGCGGCTCGCCACGTATGGCAAGGTCACGCGCGTCGTCGGGCTCGTGATCGAGGCGGCGGGGCTCGACGTCGGCCTGGGCGAGCTGTGCCGCATCACCTCGCTCACCGGCGACCGCTCGGTGCTTGCCGAGGTGGTCGGCTTCCACCAGGGAGGCGTCCTCCTGATGCCACTCGGCGAGATGGACGGCCTCCACCCCGGGAGCGCGGTGCGCGCGTTAGGCCGGTCGTTCGGCGTGGACGTCGGTCCCGGCCTGCTCGGCCGTGTGCTCAACGGGCTCGGTCATCCGATCGACGGACTCGGCAAGCTCGACGTAAACGAGCGCGTGCCGCTCTCCGCCGAGCCGCCCAACCCGCTCGCGCGCGAGATGGTCGGTGAGGTCCTCGAGACCGGCGTGCGCGCCATCGACGGGTGCCTCACGTTCGGTCGAGGACAGCGCGTCGGCATCTTCGCCGGTTCGGGCGTCGGAAAGAGCACGCTGCTCGGGATGATCGCGCGCCAGGCGCGCGCCGACGTCAACGTCATCGCGCTGCTCGGCGAGCGCGGCCGCGAGGTGCGCGAGTTCATCGAGCACTCGTTAGGCCCCGAGGGGCTCGCCCGGTCGGTGCTCGTCGTCGCCACCGGTGACCAGGCCGCGCTGGTGCGCGCGCGCGGCGCGCTCGTCGCGACCGCGATCGCCGAGTACTTCCGCGATCAGGGGAAGGAGGTGCTGCTGATGGTCGATTCGGTGACGCGCGTCGCGATGGCGTGGCGCGAGATCGGCCTCGCCGTGGGCGAGCCGCCGACGACCAAGGGATATCCGCCGAGCGTGTTCGCAGCGCTTCCGCGTCTGCTCGAGCGCGCAGGCAACGGCGACCACGGTGGGATCACGGGGATCTACACCGTGCTCGTCGATGGCGACGACTTCAACGAGCCCGTTGCCGACGCGGCGCGCTCGATCCTCGACGGACACGTGGTGCTCACGCGCAAGCTCGCCGCGGCGGGACACTTTCCCGCGATCGACGTGCTCGACTCGAAGAGCCGCGTGCGCGACCAGATCATCCCGCCCGACCAGCGCACGGCCGCCAACATGCTGCTGAAGACCGAGGCGGCATACCGCGAGAAGGAGGATCTCATTCTCGTCGGTGCCTACCAGAAGGGCAGCGACCCGATGGTCGACGCCGCGGTCGCGCTCCGTGAGCAGGCGCTCGGCTTCTTTCAACAGCGTCCCGACGAGAGCTCGCCGTTGACGATGACACGCGCCACGCTCCGGCAACTCAACATGCAGATCGACGCGTCGACGCGTCGATCTGCGTGACGCGCGCGATGGCCATCGCGCGCCGTGACGCACAACCCGCGCCGGCCGTCCTGAACGCGTGTTCCGCTTCTCCTTGCAACGCGTGCTCGATCTGCGCGAGCGCCAACAACGCGACGCCGCAGCGGCGCTCGCGTCCGCCCAGGACGCGGCCGACGCGGCCCACCGCGCCGAGGACGCGATGCTGAGCGCGCGCGCCGAGCTCGCGTCCAGCGGCGCGGCGACGGGCGCACCCGTCGGCGCGCTGCGCACGACGGCGTTCCTCCTCGCCCGGCTGGACGAGCAGGTGCAGCCCGCGGGTGCCGCGGCCGACGCGGCCGACGCGGCCGTGTCCGACC
>DASWUT010000357.1:0-2695 GCA_036401455.1 Gemmatirosa sp.
CGTTGGGCGACGTGATCGGCGCGGCGCTCGGGGCGCAGCTCGTCGCGGTGTTGTTGGGCGAGCGCCCCGGGATGAGCGCAACGGACAGCCTCGGGGTGTACCTCACGTGGGGTCCTCGCCCGGGGCGCACCGACGCCGAACGCAACTGCGTGTCCAACGTTCGCCCCGACGGTCTTCCTATTGCGCGGGCCGCCGACACGGTCGCCATGCTTGCGCGCGCGGCGCGGCAGCGACAGCTGACCGGAATCGGACTGCGGATCGAGCCGGTGGGTGGGGCGGGTGGTCCGTTCACCGCGCTGCCAGACGACCCACCGCGTCATGCGGAGCATGGACGGCGCACATGAACGGTCGTCAAGGTGGGGCGTGGGACTCACGTAATTCCGAGACGCGCCGACTCCGCCCGGGCCACCGGGCCGCGTCCGCTAACGCGTCCTCGCGCCGTCGATACGCGCGGCGCCCGGGCCGGGGTCGGCGCTCGGACGCCGACCCTACGATCCAGGGTGATACGTCCGCTCGGTGTGCCCCACGAGCTGCGACGGGTAGAAGTACACCTCGCGAAGGTCGCCCGTGCTGTAGCGCAACGCCTGGTCCCCGAAGTGCGGCGACCGCGGATCCCCGCTCTCGCCGCCAGCGGTGATCGCCCGCGCGCGCACGCTGTCGCCGAACTCGACCACGGCCACGAAGCTGTTGCCGCTCGTGCCGTAGTAGCGGTGCGTCCCCGGGTACGCGCGCGCCCCGAACGAGGCGAGCGAACCCCACTGCGACGACGTGAAGCCGACCGGGATGCTCGGCGCCGAGTCGCTGAACGGCTGGACGATGTCGCCCGTGCGACGCTGGTAGCGGTTGATCTCGCCCCACGGCGTCTGCCAGCGCCCGAAGCCCTGCGTGAGCCGGTCGGACGCGGCAGCGAGCGCCTCGAGCTTGACGCGCGGTGACGTGCGCGTGGCCATGTAGTCGTAGACCGAGATGCCCGCCGCGCGGGCGGCAGCGGCGGACCGCGCCCACAGCTCCTCGCCCCAGAACACGGCGAGCGACGTCGGCACGCTCGCGACACCCCAGCGGTAGTCCCAGCGCCGGAGCGCGGCGATCTGCGGCGCGACGCGACGCCGGAGCGGGTCGGACGCGGGAGCGCGGTCGTACGCCGCGACGAGCGTCGGGACGAGCTGCGTGAACGCGGGCAGGTACGGGTCGTACGCGGCCGCGATGAGCGCCGCGGGGGTGAAATCGTGGCGGTTTTCGAGCACCCGCCGCGCGTGCAGTCCGCGCGGGTTCTCGCCCACGACGTCCATATACCGCGGGTAGTCGGCCGCCTTCGGACTGTACGGGCCCGCCACCGAGTACGGCCAGTTGTTGGTATTCGCGATCCAGCCGTTCGGCGGATCGAGCACGTGCGGTACGTCGTCTACTCCGTGCACGCCGTGCCAGTCGGTCGCCGGGTCGCTGCCGTCTACGGGGCGCGTGAAGTCGAAGCGATCGTCGCGCTTCGGGATGAACTGCGGGTGGTCGTAGGCGATCTCGCCGTCCGCGTCGGCGAAGATCGTGTTGTTCGACGAGTTGGCGTGGAGCGCCATCACCTGCCGGAACGCGCGGTAGTCACGCGCCTTCGTGCGCAGGAACGACTGACTCAGCGCCTCGACCGGCCGCTGCATCAGCGCGATGCTCACCCACTTCCCGCCCGCGGCGCGGACGATCGGACCGTGATGGGTCCGGTAGACCGTGAACGTGCGGGTCGCCAGCGTGCCGCCGGACGTGCGGTACGGCACCGCGATCGTCGACGTGACGACCGGGCGCTCCTGGCTCCCATAGCGGTAATACCGCCGCCCGCCACGATCGACGATCGTTTCCAGGTACTCGTCGACCGCGTCGACGCCGCTCGAGGTGTGCATCCACCCGGCGCGGTCGTTGAACCCCTGATAGACGAAGAACTGGCCCCACGTGACCGCGCCGTACGCGTTCAGCCCTTCGTTGCTCGTCGCCTGCACCTCGGCGCGGAAGAAGAACGACGTGTGCGGGTTGATGAGCAGGAGCGCGCGGTGCCGCACGGTGTTGGCCGGGGCGATCGCGATTCCGTTGGAACCGCCGGGCTCGACGAAATGCGGCGCGCCATCCCGTGCGCCGTCGCCCGCGCCCCCGCTCGCGGCGCCGGCCGGCGGCGTTCCGCCACCGTAGAACGCGGCCAGCTCGCCTAACGAGATCCGCTCGACGTCGCCCCCGATGCTCCCCTCGCTGAAGGCGAGCGGCATCCACGGCTCGAAGCGCGTGATGACGCGCGGCCGCACGCCAGGGTGCGCGTGCAGGTAGGCGTTGAGCCCGTCCGCCCACGCGTCCATCAGCCGCCGCAGCCAGACCGGGCTCGTCGCATAGCGCAAGCGGAGCGTGTCCGGATCGGCGAACAGCTTCGCACGCAGATCGCGGTAGACCGCGCTCTCCCCCTCCGCTTCGGCGGTGCGGCCGAGCGCGGTGAGGTAGTTGGTCTCGACGCGATCGAAATCGTCCTCGGCCTGCGCGTAGATCAGCCCGAACACCGCGTCCGCGTCCGTCGTGCCGCGGACGTGCGGAATTCCCCAATCGTCCCGGACGATGGTGACCGCCTGCGCCTCTCGCGCCCACCGCGCGAGGTCGGCCGCGGTGGGCGCGGCCGGGCCGCCGGCGACCACCGACGCCGAGGCGCTGGCGGCCACGTTGGCCGGCGCCC
>DASWUT010000358.1:0-4765 GCA_036401455.1 Gemmatirosa sp.
CTTCCGGCGGCACCCCAAGCTCGCCGGGTGGCTCTACACCGAGCACTCGGACGTGATCAACGAGTGGAACGGGTACTGGCGCTTCGACCGCTCGCCGAAGGAGACGGGGGTCGGCGACCTCGTGTCGGGGATGACGCTCGCCGACTTCCACGCGCCGCTGTACGTCGCGGTCGGCGACTCGGAGCTGGCGCGCACGGCGCGCCCGGGGGAGCGCGTGCAGGTGCCGCTGTATGCCTCGTTCCTCACCGGGAGCACCGCGTACGGCGACTCGCTCGTGCTGCGCACCGAGCTGTCGGGGTGGAACGCGTTAGGCGCGCACAAGGTGTGGGGGACGAGCGTGCGGCGCGTGCCGTACCGGCCGTGGATGTCGGCCCCGCTCGCACCGCTCGACGTGACGATGCCCGACGAGCCGGCGGTCGCCGTGCTGACCACTCGGCTGGAAGATGCGAGCGGCACGGTGCTGCACCACAACTTCGCGACCTACGTGGTCGAGGGTCCGGCGCCGACCGCCGCGACGCTCGCCGACGGGCGTCGCGTGCGCGTGGCGAGCGTGCCCGCCGCGCAGACCGCCGGCGCGCACTGGTCCGGCAAGCAGTGGCCGGTGATGGGCGGCCTCAAGATGGACGGCGTGGGGAGCGGGTACTTCGAGTACCGCATCCCGTGGCCCGCGGGGCTCGCGCCCGGCGACGTGGCCGATGCGACCTTCCTCGTCGAGGCGTCGAGCAAGCGGCTGTTGGGCAAGGACCGCGACAGCACGGTCAGCGGCGACGGCGACTACATGCGCGGCGGCGGGCTGCAGGATCCGTCGAAGAATCCGAACGCCTACCCCATGACGGGGGTGGCGAAGTGGCCGAGCGCGGTGACGGTGCGCGTGAACGGGATCGAGGCGGGGCGGGTGGAGCTGGCCGACGATCCCGCGGACAGCCGCGGGATCCTCAGCTGGCACGCGCAGCGGCACGACGGGCACCTGCACGAGGCGGGGTCGTACGGGCAGCTCGTGCGCGTGGCGCTGCCCGCCGAGGCGGTGGCGCGCGCGGCGCGCGAGGGGGCGGCGGTGGTGCGGCTGGAGGTCGACGACGCGCTGCCCGGCGGGCTCGCGATCTACGGGCGGCAGTTCGGGCGCTACCCGGTGGACCCGACGGTGCTGTGGGTGCTGCGGGACGGCGCGCAGGCGGCCGGGCGCGCGATGCCCGGCGGTCGGTGACGCGGTGATGCCGTGAGGCGGGCGGTGCGGCGTGCGGCGCTCGTGGCGGCGGCGGTCGCGATGGCCGTTGCCGGCGCGGCGAGGGGAGCGACGGCGCAGGGCGCGGCGCGGGCGGTCACGCCGCCCCCTGCGCGCTACGACGCGTCGTGGGCGTCGCTCGACCGCCGCCCGGTGCCGGCGTGGTACGACAGCGCGAAGTTCGGGATCTTCGTGCATTGGGGCGTCTACTCGGTGCCGGCGTGGGCGCCCACCGGCGCCAACGTGCCCGTGTACGAGAAATACGCGGAATGGTACGAACGGCGCGTGCGCGACGACAGCGCGCGCGGCGGGCCGTTCTGGCGCTTCCACGCGCGCACGTACGGCGCGGGCGTCCCGTATCGCGCGTTCGCGCCGCAGTTCCGCGCCGAGCTGTGGGACCCGGCGGCGTGGGCCGCGCTGTTCGCGCGGAGCGGGGCGGGCTACGTCGTGCTGACGGCCAAGCACCACGACGGCTTCGCGCTCTGGCCGAGCGCGCAGAGCCCGGGGTGGAGCAGCGGCGACGCGGGGCCGAAGCGCGACCTCGCGGGCGATCTGGCCGCCGCGGTGCGCGCGCGCGGACTGCGCATGGGGTTCTACTACTCGCTCTACGAGTGGTACCACCCGCTCTACACCGCCGACACGACCGCGGCCGGCGCGGCCCGGCTGCGGCGGTACGTGGACGCGCACATGCTGCCGCAGCTGCGCGACCTCGTCACGCGCTACCGGCCGGCGGTGCTCTGGACCGACGGCGAGTGGGAGCACCCGAGCGCGGCGTGGCGCAGCCCGGAGTTCCTCGCCTGGCTGTTCACCGATGGGCCCAATCCGGACGAGGTGGTCGTCAACGACCGCTGGGGGAGCGAGACGCGCGGCCACCACGGCGGTATCTACACGAGCGAGTACGGGATCGAGCACCTCGCCACCGGCGACGCCGCCGCGGCGTGGCACAAGTGGGAGGAGACGCGCGCGGTGGGCGGGTCGTTCGGCTACAACCGGGCGGAGGCGTTAGGCGACTACCACACAGGGGGCGAGCTGGTGCGGCTGCTCGTCGAGACGGTCGCGAAGGGGGGCAACCTGCTGCTCGACGTCGGGCCGACCGCGGACGGGCGGATTCCGGTGATCATGCAGGAGCGCCTCACGGCGGTCGGCGACTGGCTACGCGTGAATGGCGAGGCGATCTACGGCACGCGCCGCTGGCGCGTGAGCGCCGATCCGGTTGCGGCGGGCGGTCCCGCGGTGCGCTACACCGCGCGTGGGGGCGCCGCACGCGGCGATACGGTCTACGCGATCGCGCTCGGCGACCCGGGGGCGGAGCTGGTGCTCTCGGCCCCCACCCTCGGGCCCGCGGCGACGGTCGCGCTGCTCGGCTACCCGGGGCCGCTCCGGTGGCGGGCGGAGGGCGGGCGGCTCCACGTCACCGTCCCGCGGCTGTCGCCCGACGGGCCGGTCCGGCACGCGTACGTCTTCCGGCTCACCGGCGGCGTGACCTGATCCGCGCGGACGACCCGGGGGCGGCGCGCCGCCCCACGGGCGCCGAACGTTAGGCCGTCGTCACACCCGCCGGCGGCGCGCCGCGGCGCCGAGCGCGAGCAGCCCTGCCGCGACGAGCGCCGTGGTCGCGGGCTCGGGCGTCGTCGTCACTGCGGCCGGCACGACGGACACGTCGTCCAGCTGGTAGAACGACGGCGCGTTCTCGATCGCGAACTGCAACTCCGTCGCAGCGCCGGTGGCGACGGTCGTGAAGCTGTACTCCGTGTAGGCGAGCGGCGCCTGGCCCTCAAGGTCGACCAGCGGCGCGCCGCCCATCGAGGCGCGGAAGAAGGCCGTGCCCGGGATCGGGTTGTCCTCGCTCAGGAGCCAGAAGCTGACGGTGTAGCGCGTGCCCGCGACGGTCGCGAGCGTCTGGGCGAGGGTCTGCGGGGCGCGGTTGGCGAAGTACGCGCCGTAGCCGCCCGAGTGCGTCGAGTAGGCGTCGATGCCCGTGTTGGACGTGTCGCCGCTCGCCGTCCAGCCGCCGAACGCGCCGGTCTCGAAGCCGCAGTTGGCGACGAGGTTGGCGGCGACCGCGGTGCACTGGCTGGGCATCTGGGCGGTGGCGCGGCGGGTGGCGCCGAGCAGCCCGGCCGCGGCGAGCAGGGCGGCGAGCGCGGGATGGGCGAAGGGGTGGCGCATGGGAGAGTCCGGAGAAGGGTGGCGTGAGCGATCAGCGCGTGACGGTCTGGACGACGCTGCGCTGCATCAGCGACGTGCCGAGCGACGGAAGCACCTGCGTTCCCTCGATCGTCACCGCCTGCAGCGCGGTGGGGCTGAGGCCGAGCGTCTGGAGGATGCTCGGGGCGATCTGCGTCGTCGCGACACGCCTCGCGACGCGTGCCGCCATGATTCCGGGTGCCGAGACGAGGATCGGGACGTGCGCGTCGTCGTCCGAGAAGCCGCCGTGCTCCGCCGTCTTCGTCGCCGTGAGGCCGGCGTAGATCACCCCTGGTTGCGTGACGACGATCGCGTCGGGCGTGCGGCTGTTGGTCAGCGGGTTGCCGAACAGCGCGGCGAGTGGCGCGCCCGAGATGATGCTGTCGATGCCCACGCTCGCCGGCGCAGCGGCCAGCGCAGTCACCACGGCCCGTGTCTTGGACTGGTCGGCGAGCCAGATCAGTCCGATGTCGTCCTCCGTCGCCTGTGCGACGAGGCCCGGCGAGACGCCGTTGATGATCGCGGGGACGAGATGGCTGCTGACGATCTTGCGGGTCGCGGTGTTGAGCGGTGCCTGTCCGTGCTTGGCCGTGACGATGACGAGCGTCTGTTGCCGGATGCCCTGGCTCGTCAGTTCGGCGAGCATCTGGCCGATGGACGCGTCGGTGCGGGCGAGCGCGTAGGCGAGCGGCGCGGTCGGCGTCGCGGCGGCGTCGGTGTAGCCGCCCGTCTTCTGCCCGACGCTCACGGCCTGGAAGTTCATCCCGAAGACGGCCGGGACGCCGACGCGCGTGGTGCCGGTGTGGTCGTAGCCGTCGATCTCGTTCAGGATCGCCTTGACCTTGCGCGTATCGTAGTGGACCGCGTCGGCCGCGTCGGCGGTGAAGATGCCGCCGGCGGCCGCGATCTCCGGGTTGTAGAGGTCGTCGACACCGTGGCCCGAGGGGCCGTTGACGATGTCGTAGGCGGGGTGCTTGTCGGACCACGCCGTGCGCAGCCCGGCCGCGTGCACGACCTCGAAGATCGTGTTGACGCGCAGGAACTGGTGTGGGTAGACCGGGCTGCAGCCGTGGTCGGGGTCGCGTGGCAGGTTGGCCGGGTTGATGCCGCCGCCCGCGTCGATCGCGTTCAGGTTGTAGTCGATCGACTCGTCGTAGACGATCTCGGTCCCGCGCACCGAGCAGTTGGAACCGGGCGCGGAGAGCCGGCGGTCGTACGAATCGTCGTAGTAGACGCCGGTCGAGAAGGGCGACCCGCCGGTGACGATCGACATCAGCCCGGGGAACGAGTCGGACGGGCGCGACGTCGATGCCGAGGTGTAGCGCACTCCGGAGCCGGCGAGCTGCGCGAGGGCGG
>DASWUT010000359.1:0-6657 GCA_036401455.1 Gemmatirosa sp.
GGATGTACCCGGCGTGGGGCTTACGCGATACTCCTTGTATGGAGATGAGGCGCCAGAAGCGCCCGGCAAGTCGCCATTGTAGTTCTTGAACTTGGTTCCCCACTTGGTTGCCGTTGGGCCTGTCGGAGTTGTCCCGTTATCGATGTGCTGGAGCGTCTGAGAGAGCGCCCCCTCCTCCTCGGCCGGCAAGCTACCGGGCGTTATCCAGCTGCAAGGAGCTAACCCGAGAGGGTCAATCCACTGAACCGGATTCGGTGCGTACGCGGCGATGTTCACCCCGCCGGCCAGTCGGATCGGGTCCTGGCTGACGAAGCGGCCCTCGTTGGGCGCGTAGTACCGGTGACGGCTGTAGTGCAGCCCCGTCTCGTGGTCGGCGTACTGCCCCTGGAACCGCAGCGGCTGCGAGACGCGGGCACCGGCGTCGCGCTCGGCCACGCCCCACGCCCGGTGCTCCCCCCGCCACACGATCGTGCCTAACGCGTCCGTCAGCTCCTGCGGCGTCCCGAGGTGGTCGACGTGGTACCGCTATGCGGCCGCGCGTTCTCGCACCCCACACTTCTGATCGTCCGAGGCGGGACCGTACCTCGACTGCACGTGTGCGCTGCGTGCGACGGTTACCGGCCACGCAGCCGGGACACGTCGTCCGACCTTACTCCGTTTAGTCCGGGCTCGGCCCGAGCATGTCCACGAACACCGAGAACGAATCAGCAAGTCGCGTCGTTGCCTCGGCTCGGTTCTCGGCGGGTGTCTGGTCGTCTGACCACACATCCGTGGCGACAAAGTAGACGGCGCCCGATC
Source organism: Gemmatirosa sp. (assembly GCA_036401455.1). Taxonomy (GTDB): domain Bacteria; phylum Gemmatimonadota; class Gemmatimonadetes; order Gemmatimonadales; family Gemmatimonadaceae; genus BPUI01. Next base: position 799 of record DASWUT010000359.1, read on the forward strand.
GATCGAAGCAGTAGTAATTTCCGCCGCTATCGAGAGCAAACGGTACGAGCTGCCGGTCGATTAGCCCTTTCGACACGAGCATGGCGTGCGTGGACTCGACCGACCGCCCGTCGGGGAGCGGAGCCTGCATCGGGAGGAAGTGGCTGATCTCGAATTCCGAATCGCCGTTATCCCACCAGTGATTCTCGGGAATCCCCCCGTTGGTGGCTGAATAGTGCTGTACTACGTCATCCGGAAACCCGGTACCAAGCTGCTGCTCGACCTGCCGCAGATCTTCCATGCTGAGCGACGGCCCAACGCGCCGGAACGTTCCAGTCGGCATAGAGTTTGGTGAACGTTAGAAGGAACATGATGCGGGTGTTTTACCGCTGACCCACCCGTTCTCATCGGCTTTGGCGACCGCGGCTCGACTGCCGTACTTCACACCGAACTCCTGTTCGAATTGCTTAACGGAACCCTGGTGCGGCAGGGTAGATTCGTGCGTCGGTGTTTGCACCAGCTGCATCGTCGTTTTCCCGGTCGCCGGGTCGAAGTCCGCGACGTGGTGCCACGTGTAACTGCCCTCTGCATCGGCGCGCGGGATGGCGGACACCCGGTACGCCTCGGTGAAGTCGCGCCCACGGCTGCCCTGCATTGTGATTTGCACAACGTTCTGCTGGCTGTCCGTCACCGGGTACAGGTCCGGGTGCCCGGTGAAGTCCACGGTCTTGAAACCTGTGAGCCCAAGCGGATCCACCCACTCGAGCGCGTTCGGCGCATACGCCGTCAAGTTGTCGCCGCCCAACAACCGGATCGGGTCCTGGCTGACGAAGCGGCCCTCGTTAGGCGCGTAGTACCGGTGGCGGTTGTAGTACAGCCCCGTCTCCGCGTCCGCGTACTGGCCCTGGAATCGCAGCGGCTGCGGCACGCGAGCGGCGTCCGCGCGCGCGACGGCGCCCCACGCCCGGTACTGCCCCCGCCACACGATAGTGCCTACCGCGTCCGTCAGCTCCTGCGGCGTCCCGAGGTGGTCGACGTGGTACCGATACACCGCCGCGGGTACGCCGGCGCCCTCGCGCGTGGCGACCGCCAGCGGCCGGAACGTGCCCGGCTCGTACACGTACACCGTCGCCAGCGCGTCCGCGGCGGGCTGCGCCGCCTCGGCCAGCAGCACGTCCCCGCTCCACACGAACGCCGTGCGCGTCCACGCGTCTGCGGCCGGCACCGCCCACTCGGCTCCCGCGTCGGACGCCGACGCGCCCGCGCCGACGACCGCCAGCGCCGCCGCGGCCGCGAGCTGCGCGCTCGTCTTCCACACCCGCCGGCCTAACGCGTCGTAACCGAACCGGGTCACCCGCGTCCCGCGCCCGTCCGTCGCGCGCACCTCGCGCAGCACGTCGTCCGCCCCGTACCGGTACGCGACCGCCTCGGCCCCGCCCGCGCCACCGCCGCCCCGCGCCGCCCGCCGCTCGCCCACGCGGTTGCCCCACGCGTCGTACACGAACGTCCGCTCCGCGTCCCGGTCCCGGGAGCGCCGCAACCGGTCGCCCGGCGCTGCGTCCGCGTCCGCGCTCGCCACATCCGCCCCGACCCCGCCGTCCACCGCCGCGAGGATGTTCCCCGCCGGGTCCACCACGAACTGCTCCGGCGCGCTCCCCTCCACCGCGAGCAGCCGCTCGCACGCGTCGTACGCGTACGCCCGCACTCCGCGCGCCTCGTCCTCGATGCGCGTGATCTGGTCCGCCGCGTCATAACCGTACGTGCGCCGGAACACCGCGCGTCCCCCGCCCCCGACCCCCTGCTGCGCCGTGAGCCGCCCCTGCGGGTCGAACGCCTGCGTCTGCCGCACCGCCCCCGCCTGCCGCGCCACCTCGCGCCCCAGAACGTCGCGCTCTACCCGCGCCAGCTCCACCCCGGCGAACGTCACCGCCTCGAACAGGTCCCCCTCCGCCCCGTACGTGACGCCGATCGCCCGCCCGTCCGGCAGCGCCGTCTCCGTCAGACGTCCGCGCGCGTCGTACGCGTACCGCACCGCGAGCTCGCCCCGGTCCGGCCCGCCCTGTCGCTCCTCCAGTACCCGCCCCGCCGCGTCGTACGCGTACCCGACCGTCGCGTCCGGACTCTCGGCGCGCGTCAACCGGCCGCCCGTGTCCCACGCGAACCGGTGCGCCGTCCCGTCCGCGAACGCCTTCTCGACTAGCCGGCCCGCGTCGTCCCGCATGAAGCGCGTCACGCGCCCGGCGTCCCACGTTTCGACCAGTCGCCCGGCCCGGTCCAGCGTGTACCGGATCTGCCGCCCGTCGAACCCGGTTTCCTGCACCAGCCGCCCCGCCGCGTCGTACCGGAGCCGGTACCGTTCTCCCTTGGGGTTCGTCAGCACGACGAGCTGGAGCTCGCTGTCGTACACGTACCCGACCGTCCCCCGGTCCGCGTTCACGCGCTCCACCGGAAACGGCAGCCCGTCGTAGCGCCACCGCGTCGTCCGGCCGAGCGGGTCGCGGTGGAGCGTCACGCGCCCCTCGGCGTCGTACTCGAGCGTCATCGCGCGGCGGTCGTCGAGCCGCGCCGTGACGACGTCGCCGACCGCGTCGCGCCGCAGGCGCACCGGCGCGTCCTCGCCGCGCTGCACCCAGACCACGCGCCCGAGGCCGTCGTGCCGGTAGCGGCGACGCGGCGCTGATTCGGGACCTTCGGCGACCAACTCGCCGGCCTCCGACCACGTCCGCCGCGTGATCGGGCCGACCGCGTCGTGCGCCGCCACCAGCAGCCCGCGCGCGTCGCGCGCGAACTCGACCCAGCGCCCCGTCGGGTCGGTCTGCCGCGCGAGGTTGCCGCGCGCGTCGTACGCGTACGACGCGACCGCACCGTTAGGCGCCACCACCTGCGCGACGCGCCCGAGCGGGACGCCGGTCAGCCGCAGCCCCTCGGCCCGGTCGGCGGCGGGCGCGGGCGCGACGTACGCGTAGCGCGTCACGCCGGCCGCGTCGGCGCGCGCGACGAGCCGGCCGAGCACGTCGTACGCCTGCACCGTTTCGCCCCCGACCGGGCCCACGGTCGCGGTGATCCGGCCGGCCGCGTCGCGCGTGAACCGCGTCACGCCGCCCAGCGGGTCCGTCTCCTCGTCCACCTGGTGCGCGTCGTTCCAGCGATAGTAGCGGCGCGCGCCCTCGCCGTTGGTCACCGCCGTCGTGCGCGCCGCGACGTCGTACGCGAGCAGCGCGCGGTAGATCAGCTCGGCCGCCGGGCCGGCGGCGTCGGCACCCGCGCGCCGCCCCCACGTGTCGACGCACCGCGCGGCGCGCCCGCGACCGACGTCGTCCCACACGAACCGGAACGTCACCCCCGCGGGGCGCTGCTCCTCGACGATCAGGTGGCGGTCGTACCGGTAGCGGAACGTCCCGCCGCGCGCGTCGGTCACCGACGCGAGGTCGCCCGCCGCGTCGTACGCGTACGTGACCAGCCGCATGCGCCGGTCCGGACGATCGGGGTGCGGGCCGTCCACGCCGATCACGCGCCCGGCGTCGTCGTTGGTCACCACGAACACGCGGCCCGCCGTGTCGGTGATCGACGTGAGGCGGCCGAGCACGCGGGTGAGGACGATCGCGTTGCCGTTGGCGTCCGCGACACGGGCGAGCGGGCGCACGCCGGTCCGCGCGTCCGGCGCACCGAAATGCGACCGCACGCCGTCGAAGTCGGTGAGCCAGTACGCGCCCCGGTCGTCGGTCTCGAGCACGAGCCCCTCGACCGTGTTGAGCGCGGGCCGGAGCCGCGCCGGCGCGCCGAACTCCGCGTAGCGCCCGTCGGCGAGGCGGGCCACGAAGCCGCCGGTCGCGGCGAGCGGCACGAGCGCGGCGTCGAACGCGTGGTGCCACCCCTCGCCTAACGGCCCGCCGTTGGCCGCACCGCGCGTCGAGCTCGAGATCCAGGTGCGGCGCCAGACGAGCGGCAGCACACCGGCGACGGCGAAGTCGACCGCCTCGGTGAACAGCTCGCCGGACGCGACGTCGACCGGGTGCCCGGCGGCGACGCGGCCGCCGAGCTTCGCCCCCGCGAACCCGCCCGCGATGCCGCCGACCGCCTCGCCGACGATCCGCCCGCGCTCGCCGCCGATCGCCTCGCCGATCGCGCCGCCGACCGTGGCGCCGACGGCGCCCCCAGCGATGCCGAGCGCGGTCTCGCCCGCGAACGCGACCAGCCCACACACCCCGCCAGCGACCGCGGCGGCCACCGCGCCCGCGCCGAGCGCGACTGCCGACCCGAGCAGGACCATCCCCGAGGCGAGCGTGTTCATCCACGACGGCACCTCCGACGAGATCGCGAGCAGCGTGACCGTCGGACCGCCGATGTTCACGTTGGGCGAGCCCTGCGAGATCTTCGCGCCGCACGTGCACTGGTCGCCCTGGCGCGCCGCGGGCTGGCCGTTGATGCGCACCCGCGCCGACCCCTGCGCGATCGGCGACGGCGATCCCGAGTGCTGCGAGCACTGCGCGGCGTCGTCGACCGCGCGCGCCGCCGGCCGCCGGTTGACGAACACGTTGGGTGAGCCGACCTGGACGATCGTCCCGGTCGACGAAGAGAACGTCTGGCCTAACGATTCGCCGAGCAGCGCCGCGCCGCCCGTCGTCGCGACCCCGGCGCCGACGGCCGCGACCACCGCGAGCGCGGCGCCCCCCGTGGCCACCGTCGCGACGATCGCCACGCCGACGGCGAGGCCGACGGCCGCCCCCACCAGGAAGCCGGCCATCGCCGAGGTGTGCGACACCTCGTCGAGCAGGCGCGCGGCGGGCTGTCCGGTGGCCACGTCGGCGACCTCAGGCGCTCCAGCGGAAGCTCTTGAGGATCCCGCCGAACGTCTCGTCCGCGGCCGCGAAGTCCGTCGCCGTCGCGGTGCTCGCGACGCTCGTCACCCGCCCACCCGGCAGCAGGGTGAAGATCTGCCGCTGGCGCATCACCCCCGGGGGCGCGAGCCACTCGAACACGACCTCGACCGCCGGACGGCCGGCGAACGTGATCTCGCGCCGCAGCTCGAGGCGAAACTGCTGCGCGCTCCGCCCGAGGTCCGCGATCTGCCGCGTCACGTACGCCCCCAGATCCTCGTCGGCGCGCGGACGGTCGTAGGCGATCACGAAGTTGGGCGGCACCTCGGCGGCCGTCGCGGGCGCGGACCACACGATCACCGACCGGTTGATCCAGTCGGCGGGGACCTCGAACTGCAGGTCGGCGTCCGCGTGTCGCGTGCTCGCCATCAGGGCGCGCCGCCCGCCGACCCGGGCGCGGGCTCCGGGTTGATGTCGATCATCGCCGGCGCGACGAGCGACATGCGCCGCCCGTTGAGCAGGATCGTGCCGTCGGCGCGCAGCGTGAACGTGCTCTGCCCGACCTGCAACACGATCTCGGTCGCCGCGGTCAGGACGACGCGGTCCGCCTCCGACGCGATCGTCACGCCCTCCCGCGCCGCCACCGTCAGCGCGCCATCGGCGACCCGCAGCACCTCGTCGTGCGGCGTGGGCGCGGACGGTGTCGGCGTGCCGACCTCGGATGCCGCGTCGGCGCGGATCGTCATGCGACGCGACAGGTGTGAAGGAGCGCGCCGGTGCCCGGTGCGCCGGTGACGGGAGGGGTGGCAGGACGCGGCCGCCGGTGCCACGCTCTGGGCTGCCGCACGGAAATGTGCAAGGCCGGCGCCATCCCCGGCACCGCGATCAGACCGCGACGTCCGCGTGCGCGACCGCGCCGCCACCGGTCTCGAGCGCGATCCGGAACGCGCGCTCGCCGTAGCCGCCGGGCACGCTCTGCACGTGCGCGACGTGCGCCCAACCCACGCCGAGCCCCGCGAGCGCGCGGTTGAGCGCGTCGGCGAGCCCCTGCTGGTCCTGCAGC
>DASWUT010000360.1:0-2115 GCA_036401455.1 Gemmatirosa sp.
GCGCAGCTCGCGTGCCTGCCGGTCCGCTTGCTCGGCGCGCTGCCGCGTCGCCGCGACCACGCGGCGTGTCTCGTCCTCGACGGCGACACGCTCGCCGAGCGCGTCGGCCGCGTCGGCCACCGCACGCTCGGCGGCGGCGCGCTCGGCGACGGCGTGCGCGCGCTCGGCCGCGGTACGTTCGCCCGCGGCCTGCCCCTGCTGGCGTTCCGCCTCGGCCCGCGCGCGGCGAGACGACGCGTTCCGCTGCCGCTCGTCGGCCACCGCCAGCTCGCCGCGCAACGTGAGCACCGCCTGGCGCGACGCGCCGGCGATGCGCGACAGTTCGTGCCGCATCGCATCCGCCGCCGCGCGCGCGCCCGTCGCCGTCTCGCGCGTGCGCTCGGCCTCGGCCAGCCGCGCTTCGGCCTGCGGGTTCAGCAGCTGCAACTCGGCGAGCCGCGCGTCGAGCGCGTGCAGCTCGTCGCGCCAGCCAAGCATCTCGCGCCCGGCGAGCGTCAGCTCCAATGCGAAGCGGCGCGCGGTCAGTTCGGCGTGTCGCTCCGCGCGCTTGCGCTGCCGGGCGAGCGCGCGCGTCTGGCTCGCGACCTCGTTCACGAGATCGTCGAGGCGGGCGAGGTCCTGCGCGGTCTCGTCGAGCCGCCGCTCGGTCGAGCGCCGCCGATCGCGGTAGAGCCCCACGCCCGCGGCCTCCTCGAACAGCTCGCGTCGGTCATCCGGGCGATCGGAGAGCAGCGCGTCGATCATCTTGCTCTCGATCACCACGCCGCTGTCCGCGCCGAGCCCGGTTCCGCGCACGAGATCCTGCACGTCGCGCAGCCGGCAGGGCGCACGATTCAGGAAGTAGTCGCTCTCGCCCGAGCGCGACAGCCGCCGCGTGATGACGACTTCCCGGAACGGCAGCGGCAGCACGCCCTCACTGTTGTCGAAATGCAGCGAGACCTCGGCCACGTTCACCGGGCGGCGCGCGGACGAGCCCTGGAAGATCACCTCGGTCATCGCGCCGCCGCGGAGCATGCGTGCGCGTTGCTCGCCCAACACCCAGCGGATCGCATCGCTGACGTTCGACTTGCCGCAGCCGTTCGGCCCAACGACCGCCGTCGCGCCATCGTCGAAGCGGAGCGTCGTGTGATCGGCGAACGACTTGAAGCCGTGCAGCTCCAACTTCGTGAGCCGCATCAGAGCGCCGAGCCGGTGCGGTAAACGAGCGTCGTCGACACGCCAGCCGCGCGCGCCGTGCGGGCGAGGTACGCGGCCTCGTCGGCAGTCTCGAACGCGCCCGCGTAGAGCGCGACCGTGCCGTCACCGCGCGAGAGTGGGTACGTGGGGACGCCACGCGCCGCGAGCGCCTGCACGCGCGCCGCCGCGCCCGCGGCCGGGACGCGCGGCTCGACGAGCAGGGCGTAGGGCGCGCGCACGACGCGCCCCGATTCGTCGCCCAGCACGCCGCGGTGCTGCAGATCGCGGAGCAGGGAATCGGCCTGCGCGCGCGTGCGGTACGCGCCGACGATCAGCCGGTACGACGGCTCGCCGTCCTGGAGCACGGGGGTCAGCGCGAGCACCGGCGGCGTGCGGTCGACGCGCCAGTCGACCGACGCACCGTCGGGCGTGTTGGACGCGACGACGTACACGGCGTAGACCGCCGCCGCCGCGGAATCGGCGGGGTTGGTCACCGTTAGACGCGGCGGCGCGGCGGCCGCGGCCGGGGACGTCGGTGGGACGACGACCGGCGTCGTCCCGCGCGTGCTGTCCGGTGGTCCGGCTGGATGGCCGGCCGCCGCGGCGTGCGGTCGCGTTGCGACCGGCCGCGTCGAGCGCTGCGCGTCTGGTGCGATCCCGTGCGGCGCAAGCCAGAGGAACGCCGTGCCCGCGACCGTCAGTGCGGCGAGCGCGAGCACGGCGAGCCGCGTTCGCGGATTCGCGAGCCCGCGTGCGCGCACGGGCTCGGCGGCGGGCTCGAGCAGCACCATCGACTCGCCCGTCGTCGCTGGCGTCGGCCGCCGCGCGTCGACCGTTGCGTGGGTCGTCGCGGCCACACCGGACGCGGGCGTTGCACCGTCGCCACGCGGCGGCATCGGCATCGCCGCGGTGTGCGCCGCGTCGGGCGTGAGGCGCGGA
>DASWUT010000361.1:0-3914 GCA_036401455.1 Gemmatirosa sp.
GGGTCCGACGCGAACGCGTAGCTCGAGTCGAGCCGCACCCGCTCGGTCACGGCCTCGCTCCCGCCGCTCCTGTTGGTCGCCATGTGCGCCACCTCGGCCGCGTCCAGCGCCGCCCCCTCCTCGAACCCGCCCGCAAGCAGCGCCACGTCGCGCAGCGTCATCCCCGCGCGGTACGGGTAACGGCCGGGGTGACGCACCGCGCCGGTGATCGCGACGTACCGGTCCGGACGGAACTGGGCCTTCGAGAACACCTGAATCTCGTCCGCGTCGGCGAGCACGAATTCGCCGCGCGTCGCGCCCGTCGTGTCGGCCAGCTGCGCGTGCAGCTGCACGCGCGACGAGTCCGGCATCAGGCGGCTGACGAGCACGTCGCCGAGGTAGGTGTCGGGGCGCAGCCCGGCGCGCGCGAGCACGTCGCTCAGGCGCGTCCCGGCGCCGATCCCGCGAGCGCCCGGCGTCCACACGTTGCCGCGCACCGTGACGCGGTTGGTCACCCGCGCCGTCACCGGCGACACGCGGATCACGTCGCCCGCGACGAGCGGCAGCGCCGGCACGTCGCCCGCGGCCGTCGCCGACGTGCTCACGTCGAGCAGCACGCGTTCGCGTCCGACGCCGCTCCGTTCGGCCTGCGGCAGCACGCGCTCGACCTGCACGCGCTCGCCGGCGGCGAGCGCCGTGAAGCCGCCGCTCATCCGGATCGCGTCGGCGAGCGTCTCGCCCGTGCGCAACTCATAGATCGCCGGACGCCGGACCTCGCCGCGCACCTGCACCTGCGCACCGGCCACGGGCACGAAGACCACGTCGCCGTTCTCCAGCCGCACGTCGTTGCCCGCGTCGCCCGTGAGTAGGTAGCGGTACAGGTCGAGCGTCGCGACGATCGCGCCGCCGCGGCGCACGGTCACCTGGCGCAGGCTTCCGCCCGCCACCGGTCCGCCCGCGGCGTAGAGCGCCGTCAGCGCCGTCCCGACACTCGAGATGCGGTAGCTCCCCGGCGAGGCGACCTCGCCGACGACCGAGATCTGATTGGAGCGGAGCTTCGCGACGCTCACCGTGAACCGCGTCGTCGACGGCGAGGCGGGGCCGGTCCCGCGCTGCACGGCGCCGTACGCCGCCCGGAGTCGCCGCTCGAGCAGATCCTCGAACTGTCCGAGCGTGAGATTCGCGACCGGCATCTGCCCGACCTGCGGAATCACCACCGACCCCTCTCGCGTCACGTCGAGCGTGTGCGCGCCCTCGACCGCACCGGACAGCAGCACGACCAGCCGGTCGCCCGGTCCGAGGCGGTACGACTCGTCGACCGGACCGGCGAGGTTGGGATCGAACACGTTCGACTCGCGCGAAAACAGCGACGCGCCGAACACCGGCAGCTCGTCGCGCCCGTCGGCGTCTCGCCGCGCCCCCGCCCGTGCGCCGGAATCGCCTTCGGCCGCGCGCGCGCCAGCCCGCGCGCGTCGACCACCCGCGGCGGTTGCACCGCTCGCCCCGGTGCTGTCCGGGTCGGCGATCCCGAGCGCCGCGACCGCTGCAAGCACGTCCGAGCTCGGCGCGGCCGCCGCCTTCGTGCCGGATCCCGCGTTCGGCATGTACGCGTCGAGCATCGACTCGGGGTAACCGAGCGCCTTGAGGCGGCTCCGGATCTGGTCGGGCGACATCCCGCTCGCCTGCATCCGCTGCTGCAGCATGGCGACCATGTCCGGCCGGGTCTGAAGCATCGTCTGCGCGTCCTGCGTCGACGGGCGCGTCGCGCCATCGGTCGACGTCGGGAGCTGCGCGGCGAGACGGCCGGCGCTCACGCCCGTGGCCGCGACCGCGATCACTAGGACATGCGCGGCAGTCCGCCGCACTCCGCGCCACACCGCAGGCAGGGGGGCGGAAGCGCACGTGCGATCGACGGGGAGCAGCTGGCCCGCGAGGGAAGAATGCGTCGGGGAACCGGTGTGCATGAGCAAGCGCGTTGCGAACGGGAGCGTCGGGAGAGAGCGGACGGGGAACGCGCGGGCGAAGCGTGCCCTGCGTTCCGCGGCGTGGTGCCGCGGCCGTCCGGCGTGGCCGCATCGCGGCCGCCAGGTCGTTGCGCGCCTTCAGCACCTGTGGGTACCTGATGCGCGCACGCAACACCGCCAGGACGGCCGTGGCGGCGCGATCGTAACGCGCGACTTCAGCCGTCGGCGCACCCGGCCGATACCCTCTCCGGTGAACGCCGCGGCGGGTCTGCCGGCGGGGTTGCGGGACCGTGGCGCCGTCGTCTGCCCGGTGCGTCGCGGGGATGGGCTCGCGATACCGTCAACCCCGCCCGATGCCCCGCTCGACTTCGCACCGTTCGCGCGCCGCGCTCACCGCCGCACTGACGCACCCCTGGACCGGCGCGGCGGCCACCGCGCTCTGCCTGATCGCGCCCTCCCGCACACTCGCCGCGCAGCCGGTCGCGACCGCCACCGCGCCCGACACCGGCGTCCTGCACCTGCGGCGGATCGCGACGACGGCGTGGAAGCCCGGCGTCGTGCTCGGGGCCGCGGCGGTCGCGCTCGTCCCGGCGGACGATTGGATCGTCCGCGAGGTCCGCACGCCAGCGCACGTCGCGTCGCGCGCGTGGCAGGTCCCGATGGCCACGTTCGACTGGGTCGGCGCGGCCGGCGCGCAGGGCGCGGGACCGGCGTTGCTCGTCGTCGGTGCGCTCGCTCGCAACCGGGACGTGGCCGACGCGGGCGTTGCGACGGTCGGTGCCTACGCGGTCGCGACCGGCGTGACCGACGTCGTCAAGGAACTCGTCCGCCGCGGGCGCCCCTACTGGCCCGGGTGGAGCTCCGCGACGGCATTCCGGTTCGGCCGCGGCTACCCCGACGACGAGGCCCATTCCTCGTTCCCGTCCGGCCACGCCGCGGGCACGTTCGCCGTCGTGTCCGCGCTCTCACTCGAGACGCGCGACTGGCAGTCGCCGTGGGCGACGCCGGTGCGCACGCTGCTCTGGGTCGCCGCGGTCGGCGACGGCGCGTCGCGCGTCTACCGCGACACGCACTGGGCGAGCGACGTCGTCGCCGGAGCGGCAGTCGGCGTGTTCTCCGGGCGCGTCGCCTCGGGCCTGTGGCACGCGTACCGGCGCGAGCGAACGCGTACCGCGCACGAGCGCGCTGCGTCCGCCGCTTCTGTCGCGACCCCAGTTGCCGCGCCCGCGCCCACCACGCCGCCCGATCAGGCGACGTGGCAGTTCCGGATCACGCCGACGCGGTCGCGCGGCCCGCTGATCGGGGTGTCGCGGGCGTTCTGATCGCGCGCCCGCGCTCGGCGGTCAGTCGGTGTCCTGGCCGAGCGACGCGGCGTATCCCTCGTCCGCGTATACGTCGATCGGCACGCACGCGCAGACGAGGTTCCGATCGCCGTACGCGCTCTCGACGCGCCCGACCGTCGGCCAGAACTTCCCCTCGCGCACCCACGGCGCCGGGAACGCTGCCCGCTCGCGCGAGTAGCCGTGCGTCCAGGCGTCGGCGAGCAGCCGCCCCGCCGGATGCGGCGCGTTCTTGAGCACGTTGTCCGTGCGGTCCTGGATCCCCGCCTCGACCTCGCGGATCTCCTCGCGGATTCGTAGCATCGCGTCGCAGAACCGGTCGAGCTCCGCGCGGTTCTCGCTCTCCGTCGGCTCGATCATCAACGTGCCCGCGACGGGGAAGCTGACCGTCGGCGCGTGGTAGCCGTAGTCCATCAGCCGCTTGGCGATGTCCTCGACCTCCACACCGCTCGCCTGCTTCACGACGCGCGTGTCGAGGATGCACTCGTGCGCGACGAGGCCGTTCGTCCCCTTGTACAGCACGGGGAACGCGTCGCGCAGCCGGTGCGCCACGTAGTTGGCGTTGAGGATCGCGACCTTCGTCGCCTCGGCGAGCCCCTCGCCGCCCATCAGCTTGATGTAGACCCACGAG
>DASWUT010000362.1:0-6851 GCA_036401455.1 Gemmatirosa sp.
CGGCCAGCCAGCCGCGCGTGCAGCAGCGCGGCCGCGAACGCATCGCCTCCGCTGACACGGTCGACGACCTGCACCTCGTACCACGGCGCTGAGTGCAGCTCCCCCGCGGCCGCGTCGTACAGGTGCGCGGTCCACCGATGCGCGTGCGCCGAGCGTACCTGGCGTTGGGTGAGCGCGACCTCCGCGCAGCCGAAGCGCGCCGCGAGCCGCGCCGCGGTCTCACGAAGCGCGTCGGGCGCTTCCGGAGCCGCGCCCGCCGACGTCGTGCGCTTCGCGGCCGCAGCGGGCGCATTGAAGCTGACGATCCCCGGCGACGTCAACCGCGTGACGGCCGACGAGGTCGAGCGTGTGGCGGCGCGCGGGGCGGCGTGAGGTCGCGCGTCGGGCGGTACCGGTGGACCGTGTGCGCGCTGCTCTTCGTCGCGACGACGATCAACTACATCGACCGCCAGACGACGGGGATCCTCGCCCCCACGCTGCAACACGAGTTCGGGTGGAGCGAGCAGCAGTACGCCGACGTGACCTCGTACTGGACGGCGGCGTACGCGATCGGCTTTCTGTTCGTCGGACGGTTCATCGACCGCGTGGGGGTGCGCGTCGGGTTTGCCGCCGCGGTGGTCGTCTGGAGCCTCGCGGCCGCGTCGCACGGCCTGGCGCACTCGGTGGCCGGATTCGCGATCGCGCGCTTCGCGTTAGGCCTCGGCGAGAGCGGCAATTTCCCCGCGGCGATCAAGGCGACGGCCGAGTGGTTCCCGAAGCACGAGCGCGCGTTCGCGACGGGGATCTTCAACGCGGGGTCGAACGTCGGTGCGGTGGTCACCGCGGTGCTCGTTCCGTGGATCACGCTCGCGTATGGCTGGCGCGCCGCGTTCGTCGCGACCGGCGCGCTCGGGGTGGTGTGGCTCGCGGTGTGGTGGCCGGTCTACCGCGCGCCGGCCGACCACCCGCGGCTCGGCCCTGCCGAACGCGAGCACATCGAAGCCGGACGCGACGACGAGACCGGCGGTCCGCTCGCGCGCGCGCGGTGGGTGGAGCTGCTGCGGCACCGGCAGACGTGGACGTTCGTCGTCGGCAAGGGTATGACCGACGGCGTGTGGTGGTTCTACCTGTTCTGGCTGCCCAAATTCCTCGACGTGCGGTTCGGCGTCCGGCTCGGGAAGCTCGCCCTGCCGCTGGTGGTGATCTACGTCGTGGCCGACGTCGGGTCGGTGTACGGCGGCTGGCTGTCGGGCGCGCTGATCGCGCGGGGGTGGAGCGTGCCGCGCGCGCGCAAGACGACGCTCCTCGCGGCCGCGCTGCTCATCGTACCCACCGCGCTCGCCCCGACGGTGTCCGGCTTGTGGCCTGCGGTCGCGCTCGTGAGCGTGGCGGCGGCCGCGCACCAGTGGTGGAGCGCCAATCTGTTCACACTGTCGAGCGACATGTTCCCGCGCCGCGCCGTCGGATCGGTCGTCGGCCTCGGCGGCTTCGCGGGCGCGGTCGGCGGCGTCGCGTTCCAGCGACTGACGGGCGCGATCCTGCAGGAGAACGGCAGCGACTACCGCCCCGTATTCCTCATCTGCGGCTTCGCCTACGTGACCGCGCTCGGTGTGATGCACCTTCTCGCGCCGCGCATGGAAATCGTCCGCCTCACCGACGCGTGACCTGCCCGCACCGCGCACGATCTCGCCTTGCCCCCCAGCCTTCGCCGACCAGCGCCGACCTTCGCATGCCGACCCGTTCCCCCTTTCTCCGCACCGCGTCGTTCGCCGCGACCATCTGGGCGACTGCCGCGACGACGTTGGGCGGCGCCACGCCGCATTCGTTAGGCGCGCAGCCCGCGGCGACGCCGACGGTCGTCCCGCTCTGGCCGGCGGGCGCGCCGGGCGCGCTCGGAAACGCGCCGGAGGATCGGCCGAGCATCACGCCATTCCTCCCCGACCCGGCGCGGGCGACAGGGGCGGCGATGCTCGTCTATCCGGGTGGGGGTTACACGATGCTCGCGTTCGACAAGGAAGGCACCGACGTCGCGGGCTGGCTCAACTCGCTCGGCGTGGCTGCGTTTGTCGTGCGCTACCGGCTCGGGCCGCGGTATCACCACCCCGCGATGGAGCAGGACGCGCTCCGCGCGGTGCGCGTCGTCCGCTCGCGGGCCGCAGAGTGGCACGTCGACGCGCACCGCATCGGCGTGATCGGGTTCTCCGCAGGCGGCCACATGGCCGGCACGGTGACGACACGTTACCGCGATCCGGCCGCGGCGGCCGCGGGCGACGCGACCGACCGGCTCGACGCACGGCCGGATCTCGCCGTGCTGATCTACCCCGTCGTCACGATGGGAGACTCCGCCCACGCGGGCTCGCGCACCAACCTGCTCGGCGCGCACCCCGACCCCGCTCTCGTGCGCGCGCTCTCGCTCGAGACGCAGGTCACGCGCGAGACACCGCCGACGTTCCTCGTCGCGGCGACGGACGATGACGTGGTACCGGTCGAGAACTCGCTCCTTTTCTATCGCGCCCTCCATGCGGCGGCAGTGCCGGCCGAGCTGCACGTCTATGAGCAGGGTGGGCACGGGTTCGGGCTCGCACCCGGTAACCCGGTGCTGTCGACGTGGGCGTCGCTCTGCGCCGCGTGGCTCGGGCGGCACGGGTTCCTCGCGCGCGTCGCGTCGGCCGCGCCGTGATCGTGCGCCCCGCTTGCCTGCCTACCACCGAACGACCGCTCATGTACCCGAAGATCTTCCGTCCGCATCACCGCCGCGTGCGCGGCCTCGCTGCCGCGTGCACGATGGCGTGGCTGACCGCGCTCGCCGCCCCGGCCGCCAGCGTCGCGCAGGCGACCGTGGCGGGCGTCGTCGTGGACAGCCTCACACATCATCCGCTCGCCGGCGCGACGGTGCAGCTCGTGCCGCAGGGTGCGTCCGGGGGTGCGCCGCGCGGCGTCGACGCGGACTCGGCGGGGACGTTCCGCTTCACCGGCGTCGCGCCGGGCCGATACCTGCTCGGCTTCGTGCACGAGCGGCTCGACTCGCTCGGCATTGAGCCACCGGTGCGCGCGGTGGACGTGGCGTCCGGTGTTACCGAACTGCGCGCCGACCTCGCCGTGCCGAGCGCGCGAACGATCGCGGCGGCGATCTGCGGCGAGCGGCACGACTCGACCGGTGTGCTCGTCGGTCGCGTGCTCGACGCCGAGCGTGGTGAGGCGGTGGCGGACGGCGCGGTGACGGTGCAGTGGGGCGAGCTGCGCGTCGGTGCCGGCGGTGTCCGCCGCGTGACACCGAGCCTGCGCGCGCCGGTCGGGCCGGGCGGGCGCTTCGCGGCGTGTGGCGTGCCACTCGGCCTGTCGGTGCTCGTGCGGGCGACCGCCGGCCCGGCGCAGCACGCGACGGCCGCGAGCGGCACGATCGAACTGCTCGTCGATCCGACGGCGCCGTTCGCGCGCCGCGATCTGCTCGTCGCGGCCGTTGCCTCACCAACCGGCTCACCGACGGCGTCACCGGCCGCGACCGACGCGCGCGTCGATTCGACGACGACGACCGCCGCGGTGCCGGTCACCGCGTCCGTCCGCCGCGGTACCGCGCGCCTCGTCGGGCGCGTGCGTCGCCCCGACGGCTCGGCGCTTGCCGGCGCGCGCGTGGTCGTGCGCGGCGCGGGCGCGGCGGACAGCGTCGCGGTCACCGACTCGACGGGCGCCTATCGCCTGGGCGATCTGCCGGCGGGGACGTACCCGGTCGAGGCGATCGCGATTGGTTTCACCCCGGCGCGCGCCGCGGCCGATCTGCGACCGGGGCAGGGAGCGACACTCGACTTCGCCGTCGGCGCGCGCGTGGCGGCGCTGCAGTCGGTCAACGTGTACGCGGCGCGGCGACGCGAGGTGAGCGCGTTCGAGGAACGGATGCGTCACTCGTCAGGATTCGGCCGGTTCGTCACGGCCGAGGACATCGCGAAGCGCGTTCCCCTGACGATCGCGGATGCGCTCGTGATGACGCCGGGCGTGCACGTGTCCAACTCGATGACGACCGGGCGGCCGCAGATTCTCGGGCGTGGAGAGTGCAGCCCCGAGGTGTACCTCGACGGGACGCGCATCCCGAACGGCGCGAAGACCATCGACGAACTGGTAAGCCCGACGGAGGTCGGCGGGATCGAGGTCTACCCGGACGCCAACTGGGCGCCGCCAGAGTACGGCCGGATGTACGGGCGAGACTTCTGCGCGGTGGTGCTGATCTGGACGAAGGGCGCGCTGCGCTGAGGGTCGGGCGTGGTGCGCCGCGCAGCGCATCTTGGCAGGGTAAGGTAAGATCTTGAGACGGGATTTACGGGATGAACGGGATTCGGCTCGTGCAGAACGGTCCGTCCCGCCAGACCCCAAGAGCTGTGGGCCTACCACGAAAGACTCGCCCCGCGGGAGCTCAATCCCCCAAATCCCGTCCGGTCGTTGCCCTTCCAACACCAGCCTAACAGCCGCGCTCACCGCAACCGCGACGTGCGCTAGACGCCCGCGACCGCCCGCATCACGACCGTCTGCGGCACCGTGAGGTCGAGCGCGGTCACGTCGCCCGCGGCCGCGCTCCCCTCCTCGCCGGACCCGCCGAAGCGGCGCTCCTCGGTCGTCAGCAGCCGGATCCACCGCCGACCGTCGGGCGCCCGAGTCGCCGGATTGGCGTCGAGCGCCGTGCGTAGCGTTCCACCGACGTGCACGACCGCGAGCACGGCGTCGCCGTCGGGCGTGGCGCGCCGGAGGGCGAGCGTGCACTCGCCTAACGAAGCCACCGCCAGGCCGTGCCGGTCGCGCGACTGCAACGCCGGTGTGGCGCGGCGCAGGGCGAGCAGTTCGCGGTAGAGCGCGAGCACGCCGGCGTGTGGCGGCCGGTCGACCTCGTCCCAGCAGAGCTTCGATCGCGCGAACGTCGCGTCGGCTTGCGGATCGGGGATGAGTTCGCGCACGGCCGGATCGCGAAACGCCGTAAACGCCGCGAACTCCTCGCGCCGCCCGGCCGTGACCAACGCACCCAGCTCGGGCGGATGGTCGGTGAAGTACTGGAACGGCGTCGATGCGGCCCACTCCTGCCCCATCCACAACAGCGGCGTGTACGGCGAGAGCAGCAGCAGCGCGGAGAGCGCGCGGTAGACCGGCAACGGGATGGCCGTGTGCAGCCGGTCGCCCAGCGCGCGGTTGCCGACCTGGTCGTGGTTCTGCAGGCAGTGCACGAAGGCACGCGGCGGCAGGCCGGTCGCAGGTGTGCCGCGCGTGCGCGTCGCCGCGTCGTCCGCACCCGCGGCGCCGGTGACGGGCTGCCCCTCGTAGAACCAGCCACGCTCGAGCGTTGCGACGACGTCGTCGATCGTGCCCCCGAACGCGGCGAAGTACCCCTCCGAGTCACCCGCCGCGAGGCGGCGTACCTGGTGGTGGAAGTCGTCTGCCCAGACCCCGTCCAGCCCGTAGCCGCCCTGGTCGGGCGGCAGCACGAGGCGCCGCTCGTTCCGTTCGTCCTCCGCGATCACCAGCCGCGGCCGCTCCAGCCCGTGCAGCCGCGCGGCGATCTCGGCGAGCACGTGGACGGGCGAGTCGTCGAGGATCGCATGCGTCGCGTCGAGCCGGAGCCCGTCGACGTGGTACTCGTGCGCCCAGTACAGCGCATTCTGCACGACGAAGTCGCGCACCGACGCACCGTCCGGCCCGTCGTAGGCAACGGCGTCGCCCCACGGCGTGCGGTGCCGGTCCGTGAAGAAGCGACCGCCGGTGAGCGCGTACAGATAGTTGCCGTCGGGACCGAAGTGGTTGTACACCGCGTCGAGCAGCACGCCGAGCCCGCGCGCGTGGGCGGCGTCGACGAATCGCTTGAAGGCGTCGGGCCCACCGTAGGGCGCGGCCGACGCGTAGAGGTCGACCCCGTCGTACCCCCAGTTGCGCTCCCCCGAGAACGACGCGATCGGCATGACCTCGACCGCCGTGGCGCCGAGCGCGGCGACGTGGTCGAGGTGAGTGATCGCGGCGTCGAAGGTGCCCTCGGGTGTGAACGTGCCGACGTGCAGCTCGTAGACGACGAGCCCGTCGGCCGCGACGCCCCGCCAGGCGACGTCCGTCCATGCGAACGCGTCGGGGTCGACGACCATCGACGCGCCGTGCACGCCGTCAGGCTGTGCGCGCGACGCAGGGTCTGGATACGCCTCGCCGCCGTCGAGGCGATAGCGGTAACGTGCCCCCGCCGCCGCGTCACGGACGACGCCGGCGAAGTAGCCACCGCCGTCCGGCGCGAGCGGGTACGCGCTCTCGCGCGCGTCGTCGTACAGCACCACTTCGACGCGCGTGGCCGCGGGGGCCCACACGCGGAAGGACACGCCGTCGGGCGTCGGGCGCGCGCCGAGCGTCAGACTCCAAGCCATGTCGTGAGGTTCGGGGTTCGCGGCCGGTGGTTAGGCATCGGTGCCGCGGATCGACGCGGGGCAGCGCGCGTGCCGCGCCGCGCGTCACGGCGCGACTGTTCGGCGAGCTGCGCCGTAGCACCGCTGCTGCTAACGGACATTAGCGCGATCTGCATCGGCACGAACACCATGTTGGGCACGGCACCTGCCCGTCTGGTGCCATGTGCGTGGAGCACGGTTCAGCGGAGGATGTATGGCCGGGAATGGGCGGGCAGACGGAATCGATACGGGATCCGACCTCCACTTCGAGGAACGGTGGTGGCGGATGGAGCAGGTCGTGTGGGGGGCGATGACGCTCGTGCTCATCGGGGCACTCGCCGGCGCGTTCGGCCGTGGGTGGCTCAGCGAGGCGACGGCTGGCCAGCGCGGTGGCGCGCTCTCCGTGGACTACGAGCGATTCGCCCGGTTTCGCACGCCGACCGTTCTCGACGTCCACCTCGGCCCCGCGGCGAT
>DASWUT010000363.1:0-2495 GCA_036401455.1 Gemmatirosa sp.
CCCGCTGTACTCGGTATGGTACCCGGCGACGAGCTCCGACTCGGCTTCGGGGAGGTCGAACGGCAACCGGTTCGTCTCGGCGAACGCGCTCACGAGGAACGTGAAGAACGCGACCGAGAGTAGCACGATGTTCCACGAGAACCCGCCGCGCGCTTGCTGGGCGATGATCTGGTTGAACGTCACGTTCCCCGCGAGCAGCAGGACGGGGATCGTCGACAGCCCCATCGCAAGCTCATAGCTCACGAGCTGGGCGCTCGACCGCAATCCGCCCAACAGCGCGTACTTGTTGTTCGAACTCCACCCCGCGAGCGTCAGGCCGTACACGCCGAGCGACGTGATCGCGAGGATGTACAGGAATCCGATCGGCAGGTCGGCGACCTGCATTGGCACCAGCCCCTGCCACCCGGCCGGAAGAAACGACAGCGTGACGGGCAGCGGCGACGCGAGCGGGATCACCGCGAGCGTGAGCAGCGCCGGGATGAACGAGAGCGCCGGCGCGATCAGGAACAGCGCCTTGCTTGCCGCCGCGGGCTCGGCCGCTTCCTTCATGAAGTTCTTGAGCCCGTCGGCCATCGGCTGAAACAGACCGCCCGGCCCAACGCGGTTGGGCCCGTGCCGGTCCTGGATCCACCCTGCGATCCGCCGTTCGGCGAGCGTCAACAACGCAACGAGCATCAGCGCCCCCAGGACGACCGCGAGGATCTTGATCGCCGCGTAGACGACGAACGCGACGTCGCTCGTCGGCTCCGCCTGGGTCACGGTCGCCGTCTGGAGCAGCAGCAGCGGCGCACTCACGACGTCGCCTCCGCGAGCGCGACCGGCGCGACCGCCGCCTGATCGACGATCGGCAGGCCACGCAGGCCCAACGTGTCGTACGACAACCCCGCGAACGCCGAGTGCGAACCCGCGAGGGCCGCGAACACGTCGCTCACCGCCCAGTATCCCGCCCCATCGCCCATCGCCGCGAGCACGTCGCCGAGCACCGCCCAGCTCGGGCGGGCCAGTGCGGGCGCGGACTTGGCCTGCTGGAACCGCTGCACCCGCCCGCGCACGTTCGTGAACGTGCCGTCCTCCTCGACCATGTTGCCGATCGGCAGCACGACGTCGGCCGACGCGGCCCACGCAGGCACCGTCGTCCCGATGACGATCGTGCGCAGCCCGTTGGGCGCGGTCACCCGCTCCCCGGCGAGCTCCTCGTCCGCGATCACGAGCACGTCGCCCGCGCGCAGCCCCGAGAGCGCGTCGCGCGCGGCCACCCGGCGGAAACCCAGCAGCTCTGCGCCGCGCACATTCGCGGCGCGGTCCGGTCGAAGCGCGAGATCCGGGACACCAGGGAGCGGCGCTTCCTCACCGGTCGGCGCGGTGAACAGGCCGACGCCATTGGTTCGCTCGACGATGCGTGCGAGCAGCGACAGCGCCTCGTTCGAGAGCATCGGCGAGGCAAGCAGGTATGCGCGTCCGCCAGCGAGAATCCGTCCGGCCGCACGTACCGCATCGTCCCAGTCTGCCGGCTCGAGGTCGCCGCCACGCGCGCTCGCCGTGGCACCGGCCGCGCGCACGTACGGCACCTCGGCGCGGTCGCGCCGGTTGAGCCACCGATAGTTGAGCCGCCCGGGGTCACACATGTAGTACTGGTTGACCTCGGGGTTCGCGCGCGGCCGCAGCTGCACCACGACGTCGTCGCGCGTCTCGACGATCATGTTGCATCCCTGCGTGCAGTTGGGGCACACCGATGCGGTCCGGTCGAGCTCCCACGCGCGCGCCTTGTTGTGAAAATCCTTCGAAATCAGCGCGCCGACGGGGCAGAGGTCGATCACGTTGCCCGCCCATGCGTGATCACCGAGGTTGTGCTCGGGGTGGATCCCGATCACGGCGCGATCGCCGCGTTCGCTGACGTTGAGTACGGGTTCCTCCGCGACCTTGTCCATGAAGCGGACACAGCGCGTGCAGAGGATGCACCGGTTCGTGACGTACAGAACGTCCCCGCCGAAATCCTCGGCTGGATTGAAGCGCTTCGGCTCGAGATAGCGCGACTCCGCGCGCCCTTCCTGGAACGTGTAGTCCTGCAGCTCGCACTGCCCCGCCTGGTCGCAGATCGGGCAGTCGAGCGGATGGTTGATGAGCAGGAACTCGAGTACGCTCTTGCGCGCTTCGCGCGCCTTCTCCGAGTGCACGTGCACGACCTGCCCTTCCCCGACCGATGTCGCGCACGCGGGCGCGAGCTTCGGGAACTTCTCGACCTCGACGAGGCACATCCGGCAGGCGCCGACCGGGTTGCCGAGCTTCGGCTCGTAGCAGAACACCGGGATCTCGACGTCGCCGAGCTTCGCGGCGTCGACCAGCATCATGTTCTCGGGCGCCTGCACCTCGCGTCCGTCGATCGAGAACGTGATCGTGCGCGGTTCGGGGCGGGGCATCTCTAGGCGCCGCCTTTGTGGGTGCCCGGTTCGCCCCCGTGCTCGCCGGGAGCCTGGGCGCCGGTACCCGCCGTCCCG
>DASWUT010000364.1:0-1574 GCA_036401455.1 Gemmatirosa sp.
GGTGTCGGGGCGGGGGCCGCCGGTATAGGCCGCCGCGGCGAGCACCTGTGCCCACCAGGCGCGGTGGGCGGCGGGGGCCGCGGGGTCGGGGCGGAGGCGGCGATGCCACGTCGCCTCGTCGGCAATCTGGACGACGCGGCCAGCGCCGACGCGGCGGGCGGCGGCGACGAGCGTGCGGGTGCCCGCCACCATCCGCCAGGCGAGCGGCACGGCGTCGGCGCGCGGCTGGTCGAGTGGGCGCAGGGAGCTGGCGGTGTCGTCGATCGGCGTCAGTGCGGGGGTGGCGGGGGCGAGCGCGGCGAGCGCGGGCACGAGCGCGGCCTCGCCGGCGAGCACGAGGCCACCGCCGGTTCGGACGTAGCGGGCGAGCGCGGGGGCGAACGCGGCCGCGCTCGAGTCGAGCACGACGACGACCGCGACGGCGTTCGTATCGAGGCGGGGGGGCGCGGGGGCGCCGACGACGACGTCGGGGTCGACGGCGAAGCGGGTCCGCACG
The DNA here is from genome assembly GCA_036401455.1 of Gemmatirosa sp. Lineage (GTDB taxonomy): Bacteria > Gemmatimonadota > Gemmatimonadetes > Gemmatimonadales > Gemmatimonadaceae > BPUI01. Next base: position 497 of record DASWUT010000364.1, read on the forward strand.
GTCCAGCCGCGCTCCTCGAGTGCGGCGGCGGTGAACTTTCCTTCCCAGCCGGCACGGGCGAGGATGATCGCCGCGCCGAACCGGGCGGGGGGGCGCGGCGCGGGGACGCGCGCCGTCGCGCCGGCGGCGCGGACGGTCAGGGCCGTGGCCGCGCCGCCGAGGCGGAAGGTGGCGCCGCCGGCGGTCGCGCGGGCGCTGTCGAGCGGGCCGAGGGTGTCGGCGATGTCGAGGCGCGTTTCGCGTAGAGTGTCAGCCGCGGCGGTAGCGGCGAGCGCAACGTCGACGCGCAGGCCGCCAGCTGGGTCGGCGATCGGTTCGGCGGAGGCGGCGAGGGCGGGAGCGTGGGTGGCCTGCCAGGTGACGCGCGTGCCCGCGGCGTCGAGGGCAGCGAGCCAGGCGCGCGTCGGGGCGTCGGGGAGCGAGTCGAAGGCGGCGTGCACGGCGGGGACGGGCGCGGCCGTCCAGCGGGCGAGCGCGACGGGGAGGGCGCGGGCATCGGCGCGCTCGGCTGACGGCGGGCGCACGGGGGCCGGGTGCAGGCGCTGCCAGGCGGCGAGCGCGAGGGCGGCGATGGCCACGGCGCGGAACGCGTGCTCGGCGGCTGCCCGCGCGCGGTCACCTAGTGAGCGCATACGTGGCGATGTTCACGAAGAACCGCGTGTTGTCCACGCTCTGAAACCGCTTGTTGTCGGGGTGGTACCCCCACTCCGAACTGTAATCCTTGTTGCTGTACAGCACCGCGACCCGTCCCCCCCGCATCACCGCACGCAGGTGCTTGTGCACCAAGTTGTCCCCCCACCCGTTCAGTTCGTGGCTCGTCGTCGGTGGGCCGTCGGGAAACTGAAAGAACGCGCGGTAGAGCGCGCGGTCGTTGGGCAGGTCGACCATCGGGCCGAGCGTGCGCTCCATCTCCTCGGTGCACGATTTGTGGAAGACGCCGTCGACGTCGTGGTTGTGATCGTCGGCGAAGAGGAACCCTCCACGATCGACCCAGGTGCGGAGCGTGTGGCGTTCCGCCTCGGAGAAGCGCACGGGCAAGTGCCCGGTGAGGTACGCGAACGGGTAGCGAAAGAGAGCG
>DASWUT010000365.1:0-1691 GCA_036401455.1 Gemmatirosa sp.
AGTACGCGCCCGGCGACGACCCGCGTCGAGTCGACTGGAAAGCGTCGGCGCGGCGCGACACGGCGGTGGTGCGCGAATATCAGGCGGAACAGGGACAGACGGTGCTGCTGCTCGTCGACGCGGGGCGGCTGATGACGCAGCTCGTCGACGCAGCGCCGCCGGCGGACGGGCGGCCGGGGCGGTCGCGGTTCGACGCGGCGCTCGACTCCGCGCTCGTCCTCGCCGACGTGGCCGCGCGCGCGGGGGACCGGGTCGGGCTGCTCGTCTTCGACGACGCGGTGCGCGCGTGGGTCGCACCGGCGGCGGGCGCGGCCGCGGTGGCGCGCGTGCGCGAGGCGCTCATCCCGGTGCAGCCGGTGCTGCTGGAGAGCGACTACGCGGGCGCGTTCCGGGTGCTCGCCGAGCGGCACCGGCGGCGTTCGCTCGTCGTGGTGTTCACGGACGTGATCGATGCGCGGGCGTCGCGCGCGCTCGTCGCGCACGTGGCCCGTGGCGCGGCGCGGCACCTGCCGCTCGTCGTCGCGATGCGCGACGCCGCGCTCGACGCCGCGGCACGCGGGACGCCCGGCGACGTGCCTAACGCATCGCTCGCGGGCACGTCCGGCGGAACGCTCGCCGTGTATGCGCGCGCGGCGGCCGAGGAACTGCTGCTCGCGCGCGAGGAGGCGCTCGCGCGGATGCGGGGCGCGGGGGTGTCGGTGCTCGACGTGCGCGCGGACGCGATGACCGCGGCGCTCGTCAACCGTTACCTCGAACTCAAGGGGCGCGGCGCGCTGTAGCCGTTCCCCCGTCGCGCGGCGCCGCGGGCGCGCCACCGAGCGAGAGCCAGGCGGCGAGAAACGCGGCGGTCGCGCCGGAGACGGCGAGCTTCGCGCCGAGGGGCCAGGTCGGGATCGGCGAGACGAGCCCCTCGAGGGTGCCGGCGACGAGCAGCAGGAGCGTCGCGAACACGACGAGATGGATGGCGTGGCGCGCGTTGGTGGCGATCGCCTCGCGCCGTGTGCGCGCGCCCGGAAGCAGCACGCCTGCGGCGAGGAGGAACCCTGCCCCGCCGCCGACCGCGATCGCCGTCAGCTCCAACACGCCGTGCGGGGCGACGAAGGCGAGCAGCAGCGGAAGCGTCCCGAGACTGTGGTAGAGGCCGAACAGGCCGCCGATGTCGACGCCGTTGACGACGAGGGCGAGCACCGTGCCCACGCCGGCCGTGATCCCCGCCGCGAAGGCGAGGTAGGTGACCTGCACGTTGTTGGCGATGATGCCGCTGGACATGATCGGCCGGTCGGCCGCAGGGTCGGCGATGTAGCCGGTGTGCGCGCGGGCGCGCGCGACGCTTCCGGCCGCACGGTCGCGCATTCCGGCGGACAGGAACTCCGTCGCGAGCGCCGGCCGGCGCGCGACGACGACCGCGCTCGTTAGCATCGGGCCGAACAGCAGCAGCGCGGCGAGCGCGATGGGCCGCCACGCGCGACGCACCTCGCGAGGGAGCGTGCGCAGCACGTAGTGGAACGCAGTGCGCGGCGCGTTGGTCTCGCGGCGGTAGAGCAGGTTGTGCCCCTCCGAGACGAGGCGTCCGAGCCGGAAGGCGTCGTCCGACTCGCGGCCGCCGAGCGCGGTCGTGAGGCGCGCCAGGTCGGCCGCCGCGTCGCGGTACTCGGCGGCGAACGCGCGCACGCCGTCCTCGCCGAGCGCGG
>DASWUT010000366.1:0-4467 GCA_036401455.1 Gemmatirosa sp.
GAGTCGCGTCGCCCTTGCCGCGCCGCTCACGCTCGAACGGATCGAGGCGCAATTCGCCACACAGATCGTGCGTGAGGACGCGGTCGCGTGGGACGACGCGACGAACGCCGTCCGGGCGCGACACGTCGACCGGCTCGGCGCGATCGTGCTGCGCGAACGACCGGTCCGGGATCCGGACCCCACGCGTGCCGCGGTGCTCCTCGCCGACGTGGCACGCGCGCGCCTCGGTGCCGACCCGGCGGCGCTCCGCGCGTTCGCGCCCGGCGGTGTGGCGGCGCCGCTACGTGCGCGTGTAGCGTTCGTGCGACACCTCGCGGAGACGCTCGGCGACCCGGGCGCGGGCCGCGCCGGGCCGTGGCCCGACTGGAGCGATGCCGCGCTCGCGCGCGACGTCGACGCTTGGCTCGCGCCGCACCTCGTGGGGATGCGAAGCTGGGCCGAGGTCGACGCGCTGGACGTTGCGACGATCCTGCGCGGCTCGCTCTCGCGGGCCCAGGTCGCGGCGCTCGATGCGCTCGCGCCGACGCATCTCGTCGTCCCGACCGGGTCGCGGCTGCCGATCGACTACGGTGACCCGGAGGCTCCGACGCTCTCGGTACGGTTGCAGGAGCTGTTCGGACTGGCGGAGACGCCCCGCGTGGGCGGCGGACGCGTTCCCGTGGTCCTCGCGCTGCTGTCCCCCGCACACCGACCGGTGCAGGTCACGCGGGACCTCGCGGGGTTCTGGCGGTCGAGCTACTTCGACGTCCGGCGGGAGCTGCGCGGGCGTTATCCCAAGCACTCGTGGCCGGAGGACCCGATCCGGGCGGAGCCGACGGCGCGAGCCAAACGGCGCGGGGCGGAGTAGGGGTGGGGAAACGAAAAGCGCGGGGTGGGCCGAATGGCCCACCCCGCGCGTTGTCGTGCGGACGGTTCAGAAGATGTACACCGGCGTCCCGACCGGCACGTGCTGGTACAGCCACTCGATGTCCTCGTCGTAGAGCCGGATGCAGCCGTGCGTCGCGGCGTCGCCGATCGTGTCCTCGTGCGGGGTGCCGTGGAAGTAGTAGCCGTCGCCAAGTGCTAGGCGGAACCGACCGAGCTCGCCGTCGATGGTGCGGTTGGCGGTGCCCGACGGCGGGATGTAGAGCGTGTTGTTGAAGATGATCTCCTCGTCGACCGGCAGCTCCTCGAACTTGCCGCCCTCGATCACGCCGGCCTTGCCGCCGCGGACCGTGAGGAGACGCCCCTTGCCGATCGACACCGAGCCGCGCTCGGGCATGTGGGCGAGCTTGAGGCCCATGTTCTTCGCCGTCTCGGCGTAGTGCCATTCGGGCGGCACCCAGACGGGGTTCTCCTGCTTGCCGAGGACGGTGCGACGGCCACGGGGCGTCTGGAACGTCCAGGACTTCGCGCCGAAGGTGATCGTCGTGTCCATGCCCGTGGCGATCGCCGCCACGAGCAGCGTGTCGTCGCCATCGAGGACATGGAGCACGCGATCCTCGAGCGAGACGGCGACGCGCATGCCGCTGTGCGTGCGAGCGAGGGCGCGCTCGGCGAGCACGCCGGCGACGCTGTCGCTGCGCGAGCGGTAGTGCGTGACGCGGCGCTCCGAGGCGGGCGAGAGGACCTCGCCGTTGGCGAGTCCGTCGCTGGCGATCGTCGAATCGCGCGTGTCATCCGGGGTCGCGGTCGTGCTGGCGACGACCGGGCCACGGGCGGCACGGGTCGGGGCAGGAACCGTCGGACGGGACGCACGCTGCGCGCTGGCCACCCGCGCTGCCGGGAACGTCAGGGCAAGCGCCGCGAGGGTGACCGTGATGCGGCGAAACGTAGACACGGACGAGGTCACACGAAGCGGGAAGCGGGAGACGAAGTCCATCGGGTGCTGCCTCATACTGATGGGGAACGTCGAAAGTTGCGCGGATACGACTGCGGCGCCAACGCCGCGAGGGGATGCCGGTCACACCGGCACCCCCTCGTCGTGCAACTGACGGTCCACATCCTAACACTCCCCGTGCGCATGCGCCACATGTGGCGCCGGGCCGACACGCGCCGACGAATGGTCGAACGCGTCAGCAGGTCGGTTCAGCCGTGCGCGATGCCGTAGCCCGCCGCAGCCAGTAGGAGCGCAGCTACCGCCCCGACGACGGTGGAGCGCGCACCACGGCGCGGATCGAGGGGACGCTCGTTCCACTCGGCCGCGATGCGCCACTCGCGACGACCGCGCCAGGCGCCGAGGGCGAGCATGACGAGTGCGAAGACGACGCGACGCGTGACACCGGCGCCGGCGCCGTAGGGCGCGAGGAGATGCCCGGCGAGCATTCCGCCGCCGAACACGGCGAGCGCGGTCGTGAGGTGCGCGACGGCGGGTCCGGTCACCGGCGCGACCTGTCGAGGGCGGGCGGTGTCAGCGCGGGGTCAGTGACGCGCGAAGCGCGTCGTCGCGCCGCTCGTCGCGAAGGCGAGCACCTCGTACCGATCGGCATGTGCGGCGTCCATGCCGGGCGAACCCGCGGGCATGCCGGGAACGGCGAGGCCACGCGCGGGCCGTCCGGCGACCGCGGGGTGCTCGCGGAGCACGCGGCGCACGTCGGCCGCCGGCACGTGCCCTTCGATCACGTAGTCGCCGACGAGCGCGGTGTGACAGGCGTGCAGCGCGGCGGGCACGCCGTATCGCTGCTTGATCGCGTCCATGTCGGCGACGTCCTGAACAGCCGGGCGGAACCCCGCGCCCGCCATGTGCGCGACCCACTGCTGGCAACAGCCGCAGAGCGGATCCTTGAACACGGTGAGCGGCGTCGCGTCCGGTGCCGGATACGCGGCAGCGCGGGCGAGCCGCGGCACCACGACGGCCGCGAGTGCGGCGCCGGCGGTGGCGAGACACGCGCGGCGGGAGAGGGCGGGGAGGTTGGACGCGTCGGTCATGACCGGGACGGTGTGGGGACGTCGGCCGCGCGCGCAAGGGCGTCGCGTTCGGCGGCGGTGAGGGGGCGGAGCGATCCGCGCGGCAGGTCGCCGAGCGTGAGCGGGCCGATCGCGACGCGGATCAGCCGGCGCACCTCGACGTCGACGGCGGCGAGCATGCGGCGGATGTGCCGGTTGCGCCCCTCGTGCAGCACGAGCTCGAGCCAGCCGCTACGGTCGGCGGCGCGAAGCACGCGCGCGTCGGCGGCCGCGAGGCGCTCGCCGTCGGTGGTGTCGACGCCGGCGACGAGGCGGGCGAGGAGGGCGTCGTCGGGCCGCACGTCGATCTGCACGTGGTAGGTCCTGGGCACGTGGGACGCGGGTGCAAGCAGGGCGTCCGCCCAACGCGTGTCGTTGGTGAAGAGAAGCAGCCCCTCGCTCGCGCGGTCGAGCCGACCCACGGGCGAGACGAACTCGACGAGGTCGGGCGGAAGGAGCGAGTAGACGCTGGGTGCGCCGCGCTCGTCGGCGCGCGAGACGACGACGCCGCGCGGCTTGTGAAGCGCGAAGTAGCGGCGCGTCGCGGGGCGGACGCGCTCGCCGTCGAGGGTGATCTCGTCCCGGCGTGGATCGACGCGCAACGTCGCATCGCGTACGATGCGACCGTTGACGCGGACGCGGCCAGCGGCGACCCAGGACTCGCCATCGCGGCGCGAGCCCGCGCCGAGCTTGGAGAGGGCGCGCGCCACGGCGACTCGGTCGCCTGCGCCTTCCCCCGTGCGGTCCGCGCCGCGCGCGGGCGCGGCGTGGCGTGCGCGCGCCCGCCGATAGATTTCCGGATCCACGCTCGCGCGTGCGCGCCCGTGCGGCGCGTCGTCGTCCCGGCCTCGATGCCTCATTTTCCGTCCGATCCGCCGCCGGTTCCGCCCGCGTCCGACCCGAGCGCGCTCGCGCCGGTGAACACGCAACGCGCGAGCGCGCTGCTCGAGTCCGCGGACGCGATGACGCCGGACGAACTCGATGCGCTGCCGTACGGGATGATCCAGCTCGACGCGTCGGGGCGCATCCTGAAGTACAACGCGGTCGAGTCGCGGCTCGCGTCGCTGCCGCAGGCGCAAGCGGTCGGGAAGCAGTTCTTCACCGAGATCGCGCCCTGCACCAAGGTGCAGCAGTTCTACGGCCGCTTCAAGGACGGCGTCGTGCGCGAATCGCTCGACACGTCGTTCCAGTTCCACTTCGCGTTCAAGCAGGCACCGCGGGACGTGACGGTGCGGCTGTTCTACTCGCGGCGCACCCGGAGCGTGTGGGTGATGATTTCGGACCACCAGAGCATCCGCGTCACGCCCGCGCTCGGCCAGCCGGCGCTCGCGGGGCGGTAGGCGGGGCGGTCGCCGCGGCGACGCTCACCACGGCCGGACGGCCTCGGCGACACGGCCCGTGGCGACCACCTCGCGCAGCTCGTCGCCTAACGCGGCGCTGGCGTCGACGACGTGCTGCCAGCGGCGGACGCGCTCGGCTTCGGAGAGGTCGTAGAAGTCCTGGCGAGCGGGGATCTTGCCGCCGGGCAGCGACGCGACGAAG
>DASWUT010000367.1:0-3938 GCA_036401455.1 Gemmatirosa sp.
AATCGGTCGAGCCGATCCGCGCGTAGCGGGCGTCCGAGATCGTGGTCTTGGCGTGCATCATCTCGCCCTGCCACTCCCAGATGCGTACGCCGTCGCGCAGGAGCCGCCGGTAGTAACGGCGCGTGATCGGCAGCACCCAGCCGTGATCGCCGCGTCCGGGCGTGAGAAGCCGCACGTCGACCCCGTCGCGCGCGGCGCCGGTGAGCGCCTCGATCAGCGACGGTGACGGCGTGAAGTACGCGTCCGCGATCCAGATCGTGTGCTCGGCCTCGACGGCCACCGTCTCGAGCGCGCGCGTCACGCGATAGCGCCCAGGCTCGCCCTGGACGATGCCGACCACGCCCGTCGTGTTCCGGTCGGCCGGCGCGCCCGGCGCGTCGCCCGGCGCGACGGTGGGGCGCGACGCGTCCGGGTGTTGCCGCGTGTACCGCGGCGTGAGCGCCCACATCCGCTCGAACGCCTCGGCCATCACCGCGGCGGCGTGCCCCTCGATCTGCACGGCGGTGTCGCGCCACGGGCCGCTCCCCGGGCGACCCGGGTGCTCGCCCACCGACCACTCGTGCCCGAGCCCAACGCCGCCGGTGATCCCCGCACGCCCATCGACGACGAGCAGCTTGCGGTGGTCGCGCGGCACGGCCCCAAACCAGCGCGTCCCGAGTCGCGGCGGGTTGAAATCGCGCGCCGCGACGCCGCCGTCGCGCAGCTTGCGGACGAACGCCGCCGAGATCCCGCGCGATCCGGCCCAGTCGTACAGCACGCGCACGCGCACACCGCGTCCGGCGGCGTCGATCAGCGCGGGGACGAACCGCTCGCCCACCGCGTCGCTCCGGAGGATGTAGCTCTCCAGCATCACCTCGTCGCGCGCGCCCGCGATGAGCGCGAGCATCGCGTCGAACGTCGCCGGGCCGTTTCGGAGGAGCGTCGACACGTTCCCGCCCGACACGTGGGCGGACGCGATCCGCCACATCCGGTGCGCGAAGGTGTTCGCGCCGCCCGTGGTCGATGCGCGGTCGTCGGGTGCGTCCGTCATGCCAGGTGCTTCGGTCATCCATCGCCCTCCGGCGGTGCTGGCCTTGCGTGGGGTCCGGGCCACGGCGTGATTCGGCGTGGCCGGCGTCCGACGCCGGCAGCCTCGACTTCACGCACTCTCCATGCACGCCGCGTTCTACGACCGTCAGGGCCCTGCGCACGAGGTGCTGCAGCTTGGCGATCTCCCCACGCCCGAACCGGGTCCGGGCGAGCTGCGCGTGCGCGTCCACGCGTCGGCGGTGAACCCGTCGGACACGAAGACGCGCGGTGGCTGGGGCGGCGCGCCGATGCCGTTCCCGCGCATCACGCCGCACCAGGACGGCGCGGGCATCATCGACGCCGTGGGCGCGGGCGTGCCGGCGTCGCGCGTCGGAGAGCGCGTGTGGGTGTACGAGGCGCAGCGCGGGCGCGCGGGAGGCACGGCCGCCGAGTGCACCGTCGTGCCGGCGATCCAGGCCGTACCGCTCCCGGAGGGGATCGGGTTCGACGTCGGGGCGTGCCTCGGCGTGCCAGCCCTCACCGCGCACCGCTGCCTCTTTGCCGACGGGCCGGTGACGGGGCGCGCGGTGCTCGTGCAGGGTGGCGCGGGGGCGGTCGGGCTCGCGGCCGTGCTGCTCGCGCGCTGGGCGGGGGCGCACGTGCTCGCAACGGTGAGCCGCCCGGAGCAGGCCCGGACCGCGGAGGCCGCAGGTGCGCACGTCGTCATCAACCGGCGCACCGAGGACGTGCCCGCCCGGGTGCGGAGCGCGACTGGCGGGGCGGGGGTGGATCGGATCGTCGACGTCGACCTCGCGGCCAACCTCGAGCAGGACCTCGCCTGCATCGCGCCGAACGGCGTGATCAGCGCCTACGCGAGCGCCTCGCCGGACGCCGCGGCCTCGGTGGTCGTCCGCCGGACGATGATGCGCAACGCGGTGATCCGGACCGTGTTCGTCTACGAGATGGGCGCGCAGGCGCACGCCGACGCGGTGCGCGACGTGACGGCGTGCCTGGCGGCGGGCGTGTATCGCCCGCTGATCGGACTCCGCCTGCCGCTCGACCGGGTGGCCGACGCGCACGACGCGCAGGACTCGGGGGCGACGGTCGGGAAGATCGTGCTAGAAGTGGCGCGCTGAGCGCGACCCGTGGACGTCCCGGTGCGAATCCTCGCGATCTCGGGGTCGCTGCGCGCGGGCGGGGCGAACAACGCCGTGCTCGACGCGGCGCGGCGCCTCGCGCCGCCAGGAGTCGAGATCACGCACTACGCCGGGCTCCGCGCGCTGCCCGCGTTCGACCCGGACCTCGACACGATCGCGGGGGACGCGCTGCCGCAGGAAGCCGCGCAGCTGCGCGCGGCCGTGGGGCGCGCCGACGCCCTGCTGCTCTCGAGCCCCGAGTACGCGCACGGGATCGCGGGGGCGTTCAAGAACGCGCTCGACTGGCTCGTCGGCAGCGTGGAGTTTCCTGGGAAGCCGGTCGCGCTGCTGAACGCGTCGGCGCACGCGGTGCACGCGCACGCGCAGCTCGTGGAGGTGTTGACGACGATGAACGCGCGCCTCGTCCCCGAGGCGTCGATCGTCGTGCACGTTGGCGGCCGGTCGGTCGCGGGGCGGCCGTTCGACGGTCCCGCCGTCGCGGCCGACGCCGCACTCGGCGGTGCGCTGCGTGGGGCGCTGCGCGCGCTCTGCGATGCCGTCGCGTCGCGCGCGCGGTGATGCGCGGCCGCCGGTGGCCGGACGGATGTCGGTGGAACGCCGTATCTTACGCGTCGACACCGTCCCACCTCCGTGCGCCTCGTTCACCTCGCCGACCTTCACCTCGGCTTCCGCCAGTACCAGCGCCTCACCCCCACTGGCGTCAATCAGCGGGAGGCGGACGTCGCGCGCACCTTCGCCCGCGCGATCGACCGAACGATCGCGCTCGCGCCGGACCTCGTCGTCATCGCCGGCGACGTCTTCCACGTCGTGCGGCCGCCCAATCCGGCCATTCTGCACGCCTTCCGGCAGTTCATGCGCCTGCAGGTCGCGCTGCCTAACACGGTGGTCGTGATGGTCGCGGGCAACCACGACGCGCCGCGCACGGCCGAGACGGGGTCGATTCTGAAGCTGTTCACCGAGTGCGGCGTGCGCGTGATCGACGGTGCGGCCGAGCGGATCGCGCTCCCCGAGTTCGACGCGAGCGTGCTGGCCGTGCCCGACGTTCCGGGGCACGTGCGCCCGGTGCTCGCGCCCGACCCGTCGGCGCGCTACAACGTGCTGCTCCTGCACGGCGAGGTCGAAGGGATGCTGCGCGGCGTCGCGTCCGCGGAGCGCGCCGCGGTCGAGATCCCGCGCGCCGACCTGCGCGCGCCCGAGTGGGACTACATCGCGCTCGGCCACTATCACGTCTACCGCGAGGTCGAGCCGAACGCGTTCTATGCCGGCTCGATCGACTATACGAGCTTCGACGCGTGGGGCGAGCGACGCGATGAACGCGACCTCGGCATCCCGGGCAAGGGAATCGTCGAACGCGACCTCGCGACGGAACGCCACGTCTTCCATCCGCTCGAGGCGTCGCGCGCACTCGTCGACCTCGCACCGGTCGAGGGTGCAGGGCTCGGTGCACGCGAACTCGACGCCGCGGTGCGCGCGGCCGTCGACGGCGTACCCGGAGGCATCGAGGAGAAGATCGTGCGGCTGCGCGCGGTCGACGTGCCGCGCCACGTCGCGCGCGAGATGGACCACAAGGCGTTGCGCGAGTACAAGCGGCGCGCGCTGCACTTCCAGTTCGAGACCGTGCGCCCCGAGGTCGCGCGCATCGCGGCCGGCGGCTCGCCCGGGCGCCGTCCGTCGCTCGCCGACGTCGTGCGCGAGAAGCTCGCGACGCGCCTGCTTCCGGGCGAGGTGCCGCGTGACGCCTTCGTGTCGTTAGGCCTCAAGTACCTGGCCGAG
>DASWUT010000368.1:0-2909 GCA_036401455.1 Gemmatirosa sp.
GGTGGTCGGGGCGGCCGCTCTCGACCGGGGCGACGGAGTCGGCGAGGCAGTAGTTGGGCCGGTCGCCCTGCGCGCCGGTCGGGGTGCGCTTGTCCCCTTGCTGGCGGAGGAAGTGGACCGTGCCCGTGCGGTCGCGGCGCGTTCCGTCATCGTATAGCGCGACGTCGTCGCCGACCGCGTTGGCGGGCCAGAGGCCGACGACCGCGCGGGCCGTGAGGCGCTTCTCGCGCACGATCCGGTCGAGCAGCGCCTGCGCGTCGCGCCAGAGGCCGCGCGCGGCCGAGCCGACGACGGGATCGTCGAGGATCGCCGGGTAGTGCCCGGCGAGCTCCCACGTCTGAAAGAACGGCGTCCAGTCGATGCGCGGGACGAGATCCTCGAGCGGCCAGCTCTCGACGACGCGCGTGCCGGTGAAGGTGGGCGCGGGCGGCGTGTAGCGCGACCAGTCGATGGCGACCGGGTTGCGCCGCGCGACCTCGAGCGGAAGCAGCCGCTCCGCGTCGCGCCGGCCGGCGCGCGCCTCGCGCACGGCGGCGTATTCCGCGTGCACGTCGGCGACGAACGCCGCACGTAGCGTGTCGCTGCCTAACGAACTGGCGACGCCCACCGCGCGCGACGCGTCGAGCACGTGCACGACCGGGCCCTCGTAGTTGGGCGCGATCTTGACGGCCGTGTGCACCTTGCTCGTCGTCGCGCCGCCGATGAGGAGCGGGACGGTGAAGCCCTGGCGCTGCATCTCGCCGGCGACGAAGGCCATCTCCTCGAGCGACGGCGTGATGAGGCCGGAGAGGCCGATCACGTCGACGCCCTCCGTCTTCGCACGCTCGAGGATCGTCGCGGCGGGCACCATCACGCCCATGTCGATGACCTCGAAGCCGTTACACTGCAGCACGACGCCGACGATGTTCTTGCCGATGTCGTGCACGTCGCCCTTGACGGTCGCGAGCAGCACCTTCCCCGCCCCCCGTGCGGCCTCGGCGCCCGGCTCGGCGGCGCGGTCGATCTTTTCCTGCTCGATGTAGGGGATGAGGTGCGCGACGGCGCGCTTCATCACGCGCGCGCTCTTCACCACCTGTGGCAGGAACATCTTCCCCGACCCGAACAGGTCGCCGACGACGTTCATCCCCGCCATGAGCGGGCCCTCGATGACCTCGATCGGACGCGCGAACGCCTGGCGCGCCTCCTCGGTGTCGTCGACGACGTACTGATCGATGCCGTTGACGAGCGCGTGCGAGAGACGGTCGGCGACCGGCCGCTGCCGCCACGCGAGGTCCTCCGCCGCGCCAGCCTGCCCTTTCTTGCCGCGGTACCGCTCGGCGAGTTCGAGCAGGCGCTCGGTCGAATCGGCACGGCGGTTGAGCAGCACGTCCTCGACGCGCGCGCGCAGTTCGGGCTCGATGCTGTCGTACCCGGGGAGCGCGCCCGCGTTGACGATGCCCATCGTGAGCCCCGCGCGCACGGCGTGGTACAGGAACACCGCGTGGATCGCGCCGCGCACGTGCTCGTTGCCGCGGAAGGAGAACGAGACGTTGCTGATGCCGCCGCTCGTCGACACGTGCGGCAGTTCGGCCTGGATGCGCCGCACGGCCTCGATGAACGCGACGCCGTAGCCGTCGTGCTCGGGAATGCCGGTCGCAACGGCGAAGACGTTCGCGTCGAAGATCACGTCCTCGGGCGCGAAGCCGGCACGCTCGGTGAGCAATCGGTAGGCGCGTGCGCAAATCGCGACCTTTCGTTCGATCGTGTCGGCCTGCCCGTCCTCGTCGAAGGCCATGACGATCACGGCGGCGCCGTAGCGCCTCACGAGCGCGGCCTGCCGGAGGAACTCCGCCTCGCCTTCCTTCATCGAGATCGAGTTGACGACGCCCTTGCCCTGCACGCAGCGCAGCCCGGCCTCGATCACCGAGAACTTGGACGAGTCGATCATCACCGGGACGCGCGCGATGTCGGGCTCCGCGGCGAGGAGGCGCAGGAACGTCGTCATCGCGGCCTGGGCGTCGAGCATGCCCTCATCCATGTTGACGTCGAGGATCTGCGCGCCGTTCTCGACCTGCTGCCGGGCGACGGCGAGCGCCGCCGCGTAGTCGCCGGCGAGGACGAGCTTGGCGAACTGGCGCGAGCCGGTGACGTTGGTCCGCTCGCCGACGTTGACGAAGTTGGTCTCGGGGCCGATGACGACGGGCTCGAGGCCGGAGAGGCGCAGGCGGCGCGGGATCTCCGGACGTGCACGGGGAGCGACGTCGTGCACCGCGTCGGCGATCGCGCGGATGTGGTCGGGCGTGGTGCCGCAACAGCCGCCGACGACGTTGACGATTCCGGCCTCGGCGAACTCGCGCAGCACGGCCGCCATCGCGTCGGGGCTCTCGTCGTAGCCGCCCATTTCGTTAGGCAACCCGGCGTTGGGGTGCGCCGTGACGAAGCAGTCGGCCACGCGCGACAGCTCCTGCACGTGGCGGCGCAGGTCTTTCGCGCCGAGCGCGCAGTTGAGCCCGATCGTGAGCGGGCGCGCGTGCATGAGCGAGTACCAGAACGCCTCGGCCGTCTGCCCGCTCAGTGTGCGGCCGCTCTGGTCGGTGATCGTGCCCGAGATCATGACCGGCACGCGCTCGCCGCGCTGCTCGAAGACGCCCTCGACCGCGAACAGGGCGGCCTTGGCGTTGAGCGTGTCGAAGATCGTCTCGACAAGCAGCAGATCGGCGCCGCCGTCGAGGAGGCCGTTGGCCGCCTCGGTGTACGCCTCGGCCAGCTGCTCGAACGTCACGTTGCGAAAGCCCGGGTCGTTGACGTCGGGCGAGATGCTCGCGGTGCGGCTGGTCGGGCCGAGCACGCCGGCGACCCAGCGCGGGCGCTCGGGGTCGGCCGACTCGGCGGCGTCGGCCACCTCGCGGGCGAGACGGGCGCCGGCGACG
>DASWUT010000369.1:0-2432 GCA_036401455.1 Gemmatirosa sp.
CCCGGTACGACCACCGTACCACTCACGCCGCCGGCAACTCCTCCGAGAACACCACCGGCAACCGTCCCCCCGGCTCCCCACACTGCTGCGCAGGGAACACCATCTTTCTCGACGGGACACAGCCCGAACGGATCGCTGTAGTTGACTGCTGGCGAATGGACGGCGAGCTGATCGGCTACGTTCCGCCTGCCGAGTTCGAGGAGCAGTTCTACCGCGAACAGGCGGCACACGCGGACCTGGTCGCACCCACGTAATCGAGTCTCCTGTAAACCGGCTCTCCCGCAGCTTGATATTGGTGGCGAATTCGGCGCGGCTCGTGCGGCGGGTGGACGGCCCGCGTACGTCGCACTTCGGCGGCCTCACGGGCGGAGCTGACCCGAGAGGTGGCCGATGTCGCTCGATGCAACGCGCACGTACGTCGTGCCGGACCAGACCGCGCAGATCGCGCGGGCGATCTTCCCGAAGGGCAATCCCGTCATGCGCCTGTTCGACGACCTGCACCTGGTCGTCGCGGACCGCGACTTCGCCGACCTGTTTCCGGCGCGCGGGCAGCCCGCCGAGGCGCCAGTCCGACTGGCGCTCGCGACGCTCCTGCAGTTCATGGAGGGGCTGACCGACCGTCAGGCGGCCGACGCCGTGCGCACCCGCGTCGACTGGAAGTACGTGCTGTGCCTGGAGCTGACCGACGTGGGCTACGATCATACCGTGCTCAGCGAGTTCCGCACGCGCCTGCTCGCGCACGGCGCGGAGAGCCGGCTCTTCGACGCGATCCTCGGGCTGGCACGCGCGCGCGGACTGCTGAAGGCCGGCGGGCGGCAGCGCAGCGACTCGACGCACGTGCTCGGGGCGATGCGGACGATGAACCGGTTGGAGACCGTCGCGGAAACGCTGCGCCACGGGCTGAACGTGCTGGCGACCACCGCGCCCGACTGGCTGCGGGCACACACGACGGCGACGTGGGTCGACCGCTACGGGCTCCGCGCGAGTGAGTTCCGGCTGCCGAAGAGCGAGGCCGGGCGTCGGGCGTGGGCCGCGCAGACCGGCGTCGACGGCCTTGTCCTGCTGGCCCTCGCCGCCGCGGACGGTGCGCCGCCCGCGCTGCGGGACGTCCCCGCACTCGAGATCCTGCGGCAGGTCTGGGTGCAGAACTTCCTCATCGAGCACGCGACGGAGGGAGCGCGCGTGATCTGGCGGACGAACGACCAGACGCCACCGTCGGGTCGGTACATTGGCTCGCCGTACGACGCCGAGGCGCGCTACGCGACCAAAGGGGCGACGGTGTGGAGCGGCTACAAAGTGCACCTCACGGAGACCTGCGACGACGCGACCCCGAACCTGATCACCAACGTCGAGACGACGACCGCGGCCGTGTCCGACGACGCGGTTACATCGACCATCCACGCCGCGCTCAACGCGCGGGGCCTGCTGCCGGCCACGCACATCGCGGACACCGGCTTCGTGAACTCGGCGCTGTTCGTCGAGGCGCGCGAACGGTACGGCCTTGACCTCGTCGGCCCGACGCGCGGCGACCAGCAGTGGCAGGCGAAGGCTGGGGCCGGTTTCGCCGCGCGCGACTTCACCATCGACTTCGTCGCGCAGCGGGCAACCTGTCCAGCCGGCCGCTCGAGCCAGAGCTGGACGCCCGCGCTGGCCCGTGGGACGGCGCCGGTGATCAAGATCAAGTTCGCCGTCGCCGACTGTCGGGCGTGCGTGCTCCGGGCGCAGTGCACGCGCTCGACCTCGGCGCGCCGGGCGATCACCGTCCGCCCTGAAGCCCAACACGAAGCGCTACGCGCCGGGCGCGCGCGCGAACAGACGGCGGACTTCGCGGCCGAGTACGCGCGACGCGCGGGCGTGGAGGGTACCATCGCGCAAGGCGTGCGCTCGGGTCGGCTCCGGCGGACGCCCTCCGGCGGACGCCGTACGTGGGGCACGCGAAAACCCACCTCGCCCACCTGATGACCGCGGCGGCGATGAACCTCGTCCGGCTACTCCGCTGGATCGCGGATGAACCGAAGGCGCAGACACGGCCCTCCGCCTTCGCACAGCTCCACCCGCTCGCGGCCTAACCGGCCCTACCTACCGAATTCGCCACCAAGATCAGCTTGCGTGGTTGCCCGGCGGGGGACGGCCGAGTCCGGCAGGGGGGAGAGTGGACCGGGGTAGAACGGGGCCTGGCATTCTCGTTGTACGCCGTCCCTGGGTGTCGCGTCGAGCAGGCCCAGCAAGATAACGGCGAGCTTCTCTTCGTCGTGCGCGCGCAAGCGTTAGGCGCGACCTGCCCCGATTGTCGCACGCGCAGCACCGCCCCGCACAGCACCTACGTGCGCCGCCCCGCCGATCTCCCCTCGCTCGGCCGCGGCGTTCGGCTCGAGCTGCACGTGCGGCGATTCTACTGCCAGCACACCCGCTGCGCTCGCCAGACGTTCGCT
>DASWUT010000370.1:0-4803 GCA_036401455.1 Gemmatirosa sp.
CGACGCGCGTGCCGAACGACGCACGCCGCGGTGGCGCGCGTCCGCCGCGGGGCGGCACGGGCCGCACCGGGGCTGAGCGGGGGCGACATGTTGGGCGCATCAATCCGTGGTCCCCGCGATGCGCGGGCTCGCACCCATCGCGCGTCCCGACCCGCTGGCGCCCGCGCCCGCACGCCGCAGCTCGGCCGAGCCGGCGCGAACGGGTCCGTCGTCGCGTCACCAGGAACGGGCAGGTCGGGTATGTCGCGCGCGGCCGATCCCCGGGCCTCCGGCGCTACTCTGTACCGTAGGCCCATCCGCGGCTGTGCACGCCCCCCCCGGTCCGACACGCCATGCGACTGGCAGACTTTCTCGCGACGCACGCGGACGACATCTTGGCCGAGTGGGTCGCGTTCGCCGCGAGCACCGGCCCGGCCGGCCTGGCGATGGATGCGGCCGCGCTCGGTGACCACGCCCGCGCGATGTTGACCGCGATCGCCGCCGACCTGCGCACGCCGCAGACCGACGCGGAGCAGCGGGCCAAGTCCGAAGGGCACGCGCCGCCCCCGGCCGCCCGTGCGGGCGCGTCGACCGGGGCGCACGTCGACACGGCCGCCGAGGTGCACGGCGCCGGGCGCGCCGAGAGCGGCTTCACCCTCGACGCGATGGTCGCCGAGTACCGTGCGCTCCGCGCCAGCGTGATCCGCCTCTGGACCGCCGAGCACGGCACGCTCACCGGCGCCGACCTCGGGGACCTGATGCGGTTCAACGAAGCCATCGACCAGTCGCTCGCCGAGTCGGTCACGCGCTACACGCTGGACCTGGACCGCTCGAAGGAGATGTTCCTCGCGGTCCTCGGCCACGACCTGCGCTCCCCGTTAGGCGCGGTCGTCATGTCGGCGCAGTTCATGCTCGACACCGGCGACCTCGCGGAGCCGCACCTGACGTTGACGACCCGCATCGTCCGGAGCGCCCGGCGCATGAACGCGATGGTCGGCGACCTGCTCGACTTCACCCGCAGCCGCCTCGGGCCGGGCATCCCGATCGCGCGCGCGGACATGGACGTCGGGGCCGTCGCGCGCCACGCGATCGACGAGGTCGCGGCGGCGCAGCCGGGCAGCGTGGTGCAGCTCGAGGCGTCGGGCGACCTGCGGGGCGCGTGGGACGCGGCGCGGCTCAGCCAGCTGCTGACCAACCTGTTAGGCAACGCCGTCCAGCACGGCGCGCCGGGGACGGCGATCCGCGTCCGGGTCGACGGCGAACCCGGCGCCGTCGTGTTGCGGGTGCAGAACCGCGGGCCGGCGATCGGCGCGTCCGAGCTGCCCGACCTCTTCAGCCCGCTCAAGCGGCTCCGGGCGGGGAGCGCCGCCCCGAACGCGTCCGGGAACCTCGGCCTGGGCCTGTACATCGCGGAGCGGATCGTCACCGGGCACGGCGGCACGATCGCGGTGACCTCGTCCGCCGGTGCGGGGACCGAGTTCATCGTGCGCCTGCCCCGCTGAGACGTCCGGGGTACCTGCGCCACCGCCGGTCGTGCCGGCGCACCGGCCGGCACACGGGTCTGTACCGCTCACCGGATCAGCGAGACGAGCAGTGCCACCGCGGCCACCCCCATGGCGAGCGCCGCGATGCCGCCGAGCGCGTTGAGCCACCACCCGTTCGCGTCCGCGCGCATCACGCGCCGGTCGTTGCACACCACGAGGACGAGGACGATCAGCGGCGGGGCGAACACGCCGTTCACGACCGCCGACCAGAACAGCAGTCGCATCGCGTCCACCCGCGCAAAGGTGAGCGCGGTCCCGACCACCATGCTGAGCGCGATGAGGCCGTAGAACTGGGGCGCCGTGTTCGGCGTCTCGTCGATCCCCGAGCGCCACGCCGCCGCCTCGGCCAGCGCGTACGCGCCCGATCCGGCGAGCACGGGCACGCCGAGCATGCCGGTGCCCACGAGCCCGAGCGTGAAGAGGAGCGACGCGGCCGGCCCCGCCAGCGGGCGGAGCGCCGTCGCCGCCTGCTCGGCCGTCTCGATGTTGGTCAGCCCCGCCACGTGCAGCGTCGCGCCCGCGGTGAGGATGATGAAGTACATGATCAGGTTCGACGCGAACATGCCGAGCAGGACGTCGAGTCGGAGCGCGCGCAACGCCCGCCACTCTGCGCGCGGCCGCCGCACGCGGGTGCCGAGCGCCCGCGTCCGATCGCGCGCGGCGAGCTCCTCCGCTTCCTGCGACGCCTGCCAGAAGAAGAGGTACGGCGAGATCGTCGTCCCGAGGAGGGCGACGATGGTGAGCAGGAAGTCGGACGACCCGCCCACGTGCGGCACCACCGTGCCGCGCAGCACGGCGCGCCAATCGGGGTGCGCGAGGAACGCGGTAAGCACGTAGGCGAGCAGCACGAGCGTGAGCCACTTGAACACGCGCGCCACCCACACGTAGGACGCGAAGGCGAGCAGCGCGACGATGGCGACCGCAAACAGGGGCACGAACACGGCCGCCGGCCAGGCCGTGAGCAGTCGCGCGCCGGCGGCCATGCCGCCGAGGTCCGCCGCGATGTTGAGCGTGTTAGCGACGAGGAGGAGCGCGCACGCGCCCCAGAGGACGGGGCGCGGATAGTGCTCGCGCAGCACGCTGGCGAGCCCGCGGCGCGCGACGAAGCCGATGCGGGCGCACATGAGTTGCACGGCCGCCATCAGCGGGAAGCTGACGACCGCCACCCAGAGGGTGGCGTAGCCGAAGGCGGCCCCCGCCTGCGAGTAGGTCGAGATCCCCGACGGGTCGTCGTCTGCCGCACCGGTGATCAGCCCCGGCCCGAGCGTGCGCATGAGCCCCGCGAGACTCCGAGCGACGCCACGCACGCCGCCACGCACGCCGCCACGCACGCCGCCACGATGTCCCGCATCGGGCGCCAGGCCGTCAGGCGCCACCCCCTCAGGCGCGTCGGTCGGCCCGAGGCGCTCCACGCGCGACGTTCCGCGCGGTGGCCTGCGCAACGTCACTCGCGCTTGGGTTCGCGCAGAACAATCGTCGCGACCGTGTTCGTCATCCGGACCGAGTGGATGGACGCGACCGGGATGAGGTGGGTGACGCTGCCGTTCGAGAGCCGGATGTAATCGGCCCCGATGACGTTCTCGGTGTACTCCGTCTGTCCCAGGTGCACCCGGAACGACGCGAACAGGCTCTCGACTTCCTGGAGGAACGTGCTGTCGGGCATCGGTGGCGGACGGCGGGGGGACGACGCGTGCGCCGCCACCGCCGCGCGATGGGGGTCCCACGGAACCTATCGCGCGGCGGCGTCGCGTGGCTGCCAATGCAGGCGCCCGTGCCTTGGTCCCCATGATCCTGCTGGGGTTCCTCTCGGTCTACTGACTGTTAGGCGCGCCCGCCCCCCGCCGGCGTGCGCTACAAGGCGCTCCTCGCGCAGGCCGTCTACGGCGTGTTGACGCAGGCTGGCGGGCAGCTGCTGACACCGGTCATCATGCGGCGCGCGACGGACATCCCGCAGACCCTGGTCCTCTTCGCGGTCCTCGCGGACACCGCGCTTCGCGGGCGGCTCGGGCGCGTGGTTTCGATCCCGCCGGTGGCCTCGCTCCGCGTGTTCACGCGGCGCGTGCTGGTGCCGGCCGCGCGCCGGTGGACCGGCGCCGCGCCCATTCGTTAGGCGCCGCCGGCGTCGGGCACCACGACGCGCAGCGTCGTCTGCGGCGCGACACCGATCAATCGGAGCCGCCCCGACCCGCCGTCGCGCTCGAGCGCGCACGCCGTCCACCCGTCGGCCTCGGCCGCGCGCCCGTTCGCGGCGAGCCGGTCGAGGATGGCGCGGTGGGCCGCCTGGCTGCTGCCGTGCCGGTCGTGCCCGGTGGCGATCGCGTCGAACCGCGCGTACAGCGACCCGAGCACGCCAAGTCGACGGTCGTCCGTGGTCGTCGCGGTCGTCATCGCGCGCCTCCCGGTGTGGGCGGGGCGACAGGCGTGACGTCGGCCGGGGCATCGACCGCGACGATCACCGGCGCCTCCACACGCGCCCCCACACGCGCCTCCACACGCGCCGCCGCGGCGGCGGCCCGACGCGCGGCGTCGCGCGCGGCGAACGCGCGGAAGCCACCCTTCTGCTGCTCTCTCACGTCCAGCATGGTGCATTCCTCGGCCACTGTGCGCGGCGCCCGCGTCCCGAACACGCAGCCCAACGCGCGTCCGCACGCCGGGCGCCGGCCAGGTCGGCGTCGTCCAGGTTGCACCGGCCCGATCGCCGCGGAGGTGCCGCAGCACGGGCCGGCGCCCGTCCACCCCGCGATCCGTGCTTGGCGGAGCCGTGCATACGCGGTGCGATTCCGATGCGGGGCGCCGGCCATCCCGCGCGACGCGCGGCGTGAGCCGGCGATCACTGCCCGGGCGAACCGGCGGGCGTCAGCCGGGGAACGCCGGCGTGATGCGCCGCAGCCGGCGAACACCGATCAGGACGAAGACGACGCCGATCAGGACGAACGCGCCGGACCCGCCGCTCCGGTGCTGCTCAACCCCGGCGAGGAAGAACACAATGCCGACCAGCAGGAGGGCGAGGGCGCCGCGGCGCGCATCAGCGATTCCGAACATTGGCGGTCCCTGGACCTTTGAACGTGTGCCCGCGCGCAGCTGCGCGCGGGATCTGTGTCTCCACGCGTCGCTACGCGTCTACACGCCGCGCGATGGGCCGCCCTCGTCCTCCCACCGATCGAGGTCGCTCGGATCAAGGTCGCGCCGGTCGTCCCTCAACGACGGCGCGGTTCCGGCGACGAGCCGGCGGACGCGGATCCGGGCCTTCCGACGCGCGGCGCGCGTGAGCACGGCCTCC
>DASWUT010000371.1:0-3054 GCA_036401455.1 Gemmatirosa sp.
ATTGAGCGCCCAGACGAGGGCCGAGCCGATGAACCCCGCCCCGCCGGTGACGAGGACGCGCGCGTAGGGGAACCGGGGGAGCTGGGGGGCGTCGGTCATGGGGGCAACGTAACGCGCCGGCAGGCGCGCCTGGTGGCGCGCCCGCCGGCGCGGTCGCTAGCGCGGTCGATTAGGTCGCCGCTCACGGTGAGCGTCCCGACGTCGAGTCGGCGCTTGCCCGCGAGTGCGTCCTCACCCGACGCCGCGGTCCCCGCACCCACCGTCCGCCTTACTGGTACTGGATGTACGACAGCGTCGGCCGCAGCTGGATCAACTCCTTCGGCGTGATCAGCGCGTCGCCCTTCTTCGTGTCGTTGTGGAAGAACAGCTTGAACCCCGTGTACTGCACCGGGTGCGACACCACATAGTCGCGGTACGAATCGAACTTGAGCCACGGCGGCCCCCACCCGTCCATGTGCATCACCACCTGCACGCGCGGCGTCGGGCGGATGTTCGCGGCGTCGGGCACCATGCGCTTCGTGAACCGGTGCACGATGAGCACCTTCGGCGGGATCCCCTTGTCGGCGACCAGCTTGTCGAGCGTGCGCACGACGTAGTTCACGTCGGACGCCATCATCGTCCCGATCTTCTTGCTCGGCCGTACCCCTTCCTTGTCGTAGTGCATGTAGAACTCGGGGTCGATGCCGAGGTGCACGTCCGGGCGCGAGAGGAAGGGCAGCAGGCGCGGGAGCTCGGCTTGCAGCGTGCTGTGCCCCGCCTGGATGTCGAGGAACAGAATCGCGTTGTGGCCGCGCGCCATCTGGTACATGTGCTCGATCACCGTCGAGTCCTCGCGGCGACGCCAGCCGCCGTCCTTGCCGGGGTCGCCCGAGGCGACGACGGTGACGAGGTGCAGCGCGGGCTGCACCGCCGTCTTCGGGTCGGCCGCCTTCCAGCGGGCCACCTCGTGGTCGAGCATCGCGAGCATCTGGTCGCTCGGGTATTCGCCGAGGACGCCCATCTTCTTCGAGTGCGGATTGCCGTAGAAGGCGACGATCCGCTTGTTGGGCAGCAGCGAGCCGGCGAGCATCGACGGTCCCTTGGGCCAAGCGGCGAGCTCCTGGGTGCCGGTGCGGATCGCTGCGCCGAACGACTCCGCGTCCTGGCGGCCACGCCCCGGCGCGAGCTGCGGCCCGTTGGGCCCGATGGCCGGTACGGCGAGGGCCGCGGCGCTGTTCGCGCCCGCGACGGGCGCCGGGGTGGGAACACCCTTCATCGGCAGCGTCGGACCGGCGCCGGCCGACGTCGCCCCGTCGTTCGTTTCACCGGCCGACGGTCCGGCCACAGCCGAGCGTGCGGCCGAGTCGCTGGCCGGCGCGCCCGCGCCGGAGTCGGTGGCGGCAACCGCGCCGGCCGTGCCGACGGGGGCGGCGGCGGTGGTCGTGCCCTGCTGCGTCGCCTCACGGGCGCAGGCGATGGCCACACCTGACGTGAGGCCGGTGAGGAGTGCGAGGGCGGCGGCAGACTGCAGACGAAGGCGACGGCGTGACGCGGACGGCATGGGACGCGAAAGGGGGACAGCGTGAAGCGGGCCCGAGAAGTTAACCGACGCGAAAACGGGCGACATGTCGTCGAACACGTCGCCCGCGTGCTACAGCCCTGCACCAGCCGTGCACCAGCCGTGCACGAACCCTACGTGTGCCCGGTCACGAGCGGCTCGGGACGCGCTGCGGCTCCGTCACGGCCGACGTGTCCCGGGTGCGCTCCCGGCCGGAGCGGCGGGCCCCGCGCCCGGCGTCGCACGGTTGTTGATGTGCGACGTATCGTGCCCGGGCTCGTTGGCCGTCGTCGCCTGCACCTTGCTTCCGACGCTGTCGAGGCCGTTCTTCGTCGTCACGCCGGCCGCGTGGAGGGAATCGAGCCGCTGCTTGCCAGCGGCGAGGCCGCTGTCCATCTGCGGCTTCATCGAGCCCACAGGCGCGGCGGTGAGGGCGCTTCGGTCGGCGCTCGTCGTGTCGGCACCATTGCGGTCGGCGCTCTGATTGGCGCCGGGACCGCAGGCCGCGAGCGTGGGGCCCGCGAGGGCGAAGGCGAGGGCCGCGGCGGCGAGGCGGGGGCGTGCGGACATGCGGGAGAGCTCCTGCGCCGACTCGGCGCGGTGAGGTGGGCGATGCGGTCGCCCCGCCGCATCGGCAAGACGCGTGCAGCGTCCCCGGCGCACGCGCGACGGCGCTCCCTCGCGCGCCCTCGAGCGCCTTCGTCCGCCTAACGTCCGCGCCCAGCACCGGGCGGCGTGACGCACGGTCGACCTCGGAAGGGCCCCACGCGTCGCCGCGCATTGCGCGCGCTCCGCGCGCGGTGAACACTTCACCGGTCCGCCCGCGCGCGGCCCCGGCTTCCGCTCCCACGCCCATGCCCAGCCCCGACTTCGACCATCGCTTCCGCCTGCTGAAGGTCGTCGCGAACGCGGCCGGGATGCGGACGCACGCCGCACAGGAGGTCGCCACCGGGCGCCAGGTGATGGTGCACGTGCTCGACGATGCCGACCCCGACGCTGGCGTTGCGCTCGAGCGGCGCCTCGCACGGCTTCCCGACCTCGACCGCAAGCGCGTGCTCGATACCGCGACGCTCCCGGGCGGGTTCGCCGTCGTCACGGAGCCGATCGCGGGACTGACGTCGTTCCCCGCATGGGTCGCCGCGCGCGCGCCCGACGATCCCCCGCGCGCCGCAGGGCAGCGCAGCGCAGAGGACGACGATACCGACACGGCCGAGTCGCCCGCACCCGGCGCGCCGGGCGCACTTGGCCGCGACACCGACGCCGACCCGCCGCTCGCCGTCGAGTTCATGATCGGCGGCGAGGGCTCGACCGGCGAGTTCACACGCCTGTACCTCGCGAGCGGCCGGCTGAACCTCGAGACCTCGCCCACGCGGCCACCGCCGAAGGAGCTGTTCGGATGGGTGCCGGGGGAGGGCACGCCACCGGGCTCGTACACGCAGACGTTCGGCCCCGCCGCCCGGCCGGGCGCTGGCGCCGCGCCGGTCCGCCCGCGCACGGGCGCACGCGCCACGCCGCTC
>DASWUT010000372.1:0-7001 GCA_036401455.1 Gemmatirosa sp.
GCCCGGTGGCACGCCGCGGATGGCGTACACGGCGACGGGGCTCGTCTTTCTCGACCTCGCCGACGCGCCCGCGACCGCGGTGTTGCTCGCGTGAGGGCGCGCGCGTGACGAGTCTGCATGTCGCCGCGGACGAGCCGCCCGAGGCCGCGCGGGTCGCGCGGACCGTCGCGCGCGTGCTGGACGAGAGCGGAATGCTGCGCGGCGAGCGCGTCGTCATCGGCGTCGCGGGCGAATCGGGGAGCGGAAAGTCGACCACCGCGACGGCGCTCGCGCGCGAGTTGGAAGGGGACCGGCGCCCCGGGCTCGTGCTGTACCAGGACGACTACTTCATCCGGCCCCCGCGGACCAACCACGAGTTCCGCATGCAGGACATCGCGGCCGTGGGACCGCACGAGGTCGACCTCTCGCGGCTCGCCGAGCACGTCGCGGACTTCCGTGCGGGGCGGGACGGGATCAGCGTGCCGACCGTCGACTACCCGGCCAACGTCTTTCGCACGCGGGTCGTCGACTTCGCTGCGGCGCGCGTGCTCGTCGTCGAGGGCACGTACGTGCTGACCCTCCCGGACCTCGATGCGCGGGTGTTCATGGCGGCGACCTACCACGACACGCGGGCGCGGCGGGTCGCGCGGGCGCGGGACGTGGACTCGCCGTTCGTCGAGAGGGTGCTCGGGATCGAGCACGAGATCATCGCGCGCCAGGCCGCGGTGGCCGACGTGGTGATCGACCGCGAGTTCGCGGTGCGGCGGGCAGGATGACACGTATTCACGGTCACCCGCACGAACGCCTCGGATCAGAATTCTCCGTTCATCACGACATGCGTTCCTCCCTCGTGCGTCCCGCGCTCCGCCTCGCCGCCGCCCTCGCCCTCGCATCGGCGGGCTGCCGGTCGGCCGCGCCTAACGTCGCCCCGGTCGCGGCGGCCCCGGCCCGCGGGGGGTACGATCCCGCCCGCGACCTCGGTCCGCTGTTCCAGGACGTGCAGACCGCGGGGATCTTCCCGGATTCGAAGACGTTCGTCGACGCGCGCGCGCTCGCGTCACCGGCGGAGATCGCCGCGCGGTACGCGGCCGAGCGTGGCCGCCCGGGGTTCGATCTGCGGGCGTTCGTCGCGCGCGAGTTCGCGCTGCCGCAGGCGGCGGGTGCTCTCGCGCCGGACAGTTCCGCGACGATGGAGGCGCACATCCGCGCGCTGTGGCCCGCGCTCACCCGGCCGGCCGACGTGCCCGACTCGCGCTCGTCGCTCATCGCGCTGCCCAACCCGTACGTCGTGCCGGGCGGGCGCTTCCGCGAGGTCTACTACTGGGATTCGTACTTCACGATGCTCGGCCTGGTCGAGAGCGGGCGCACGGACCTGATGCGCGATATGCTCGACAACTTCGCGTACGAGATCCGCACGTTCGGCCACATCCCGAACGGCAATCGCACGTACTATCTCGGCCGCAGTCAGCCGCCGTTCTTTGCCGCGATGGTCGGGCTGTACGCGCAGGCCACCGACACCGGGCAGGCGCTGCGGTACCTCGACGTGCTCGAGGCCGAGCACGCGTTCTGGATGGACGGTGCAGACCGCCTCGCCCCCGGGGCCGCGCACCGGCGGCTCGTGCGGCTGCGCGACGGGCGGCTGCTCAACCGGTACTGGGACGACGTGCCCGCGCCGCGCCCGGAATCGTTCCGTGAGGACTATCGCCTCGGGCAGACGGTTGCGCCCGAGCGGCGCGAGGCGTTCTACCGCAATGCGCGCGCGGGCGCGGAGAGCGGGTGGGACTATTCCAGCCGCTGGATGCGCGATCCGGCGGACCTGCGCACGCTCGAGGTGACCGAGCTCGCACCGGTCGACCTCAACAGCATCCTGTATCACGCCGAGCGCACGATCGCGGCGCTGCGCCGTTTCCGTGGGCGCGCGGGCGATGCGGAGGTCGCGGCGCGCTTCGCCGACGTGGCCGAAACGCGGCGGCGCGCGCTGCTCTCAGCGGCGTACGACGCGACGACCGGGTTCTTCTATGACGTGCGGTGGCGCACCGGGGAGCGCGTGACAGACCGGCCGACGCTCGCGGCGGCGGCGCCGCTGTACTTCGGGCTCGCCACGCCGGAGCAGGGGCGCGCGGTCGCCGACCGGCTCGGGCGGGAGTTCCTGAAGTCGGGCGGGTTCGTGACGACGCTCGTCGCGTCGGGGCAGCAGTGGGACTCGCCCAACGGGTGGCCGCCGCTGCAGTGGCTGGCGATGGAAGGCGTTAGGCGCTACGGGCGCGGCGGGCTCGCCGACACGGCGCGCGGGCGATGGTTGGCGCTTGACCGGCGGACGTACGCCGCAACGCGGAAGATGACCGAAAAGTACGACGTCGTCGACGCCGCACGCCGGGCTGGCGGGGGGGAGTACCCGACGCAGGACGGGTTCGGGTGGACGAACGGGGTCGCACTCGCGCTCTCGGCACAGGAGCGGGCGGCGGCCCCACCCGCCGCCTCCGCGGCTCCGAACCGGTAGCCCGGGCCGTTCGCGCCGCGCCGAGATTCTTCACAACGCGCGGTACGCGGTACAGTTTGCGCGCACCGCAGTGCCGCCGGCTCGGCGCTGCCCTTCCCGCTCCTTCGAGGTACCGGTCATGGCCCGGACGCGCCTGACGCGCTGGCAGCTCTTCAACATGAGCTTCGGGTTCCTCGGCATCCAGTTCGGCTGGGGGCTGCAGCTCGCCAACATGTCGGCGGTGTACGAGCGGCTTGGCGCGCAGCCGGACCAGATCCCGGCGCTCTGGCTCGCGGCCCCGCTCACCGGGCTTCTCGTGCAGCCGGTCATCGGCGCGCTGAGCGACCGGACGTGGACGCGGCTCGGCCGGCGGCGGCCGTACTTCCTGACCGGCGCGGTGATCGCGACGATCGGGCTGTTCGTCATGCCGATGTCGACCAGCATCCTCATGGCGGCGACGCTGCTCTGGGTGTTGGACGCGTCGATCAACATCTCGATGGAGCCGTTCCGCGCGTTCGTCGCCGACAAGCTCGACGCGTCGCAGCGAACGACCGGGTTCGTCCTGCAATCGTTCATGATCGGCGTCGGCGCGAGCCTCGCGAACGCGCTGCCCTACGTGTTGGGCCGGTTCGGCGTCGCCGGGAGCACGGCGAGCCACATTCCCCTGTCGGTCAAGTACGCGTTCCAGGCCGGCGCGGCCGTGTTCCTCCTGGCCGTGTTGTGGACGGTCGTGACGACGGGCGAGGAGCCGCCCGAGGACATGGCCGCGTTCGAGCGGGCGAAACGGGAGCACCGCGGCGTGGGTCCACTCGTCGCCGAGATCGCCGAGGCGGTGCGGTCGATGCCGGCGACGATGAAGCAGCTCGCGGTGGTGCAGTTCATCACCTGGATGGGGCTGTTCTGCATGTGGCTGTTCTTCGTGCCGGCGGTGGCACGCCACGTGTTCGGCGCGATCGACCCGAAATCGTCGCTGTACGAGGAGGGTGCCAAGTGGGGCGGCCTCGTCTTCGCGTTCTACTCGATTACGTGCTTCGTCGTGGCATTCGCGTTGCCCAAGCTCGCCGCGGCGAGCAGTCGGAAGGCGGTGCACGCGGGGGCGCTCGTGTGCGGTGCGCTCGGGCTGCTGAGCGTGGGGATCATCCGCAGCCCCAACCTGCTGATCGTGTCGATGGTCGGCGTCGGCATCGCGTGGGCGTCGATCCTGTCGATGCCCTACGCGATGCTCTCGTCGGCACTGCCCGCCGCGCGGCTCGGCGTGTACATGGGCGTGTTCAACTTCTTCATCGTGCTCCCCGAGATCTGCGCGGCTCTCTTCTTCGGGCGGCTGTCGCGAGCGCTGTTCGGCGAGGGCAATCCGAACGCGCCGCTCTACTTCGTGTTGATCGGCGGCGGGTGCCTGCTCGTCGCCGCTGGCGCGTGTCTCGCGCTCGTGCAGGACGTGGGCGAGGGCGAGGCGGCCGGCGCGGCGGTGCTCGCGGCCGATGCGCGCGAGCCGCTCCTCGTCCAGGGATCGGTGCAGCCGGTGCCGAGTACCGGTGTGCCGGGCGCGGGTGTGCGGGGCCGGTGACACGCCGGTCGCACAGCCGCTGGTGATGCAGACCCGTTAGGCTCGACGTTCACCCTTCCGCTTCCGCCGCGATGAAACGCACGCTCGCAGTGATCCTCGGGGGCGGCGCCGGGACGCGCCTGTTCCCCCTCACCCGCAACCGCGCCAAGCCGGCGGTCCCGCTCGCGGGCAAGTACCGGCTGGTCGACGTGCCGATCTCCAACTGCATCAACTCGGGGCTCGAGCGGATCTTCGTCGTCACGCAGTACAACTCGGCGAGCCTCAACAAGCACGTCGCGCGGGCATACCAGTTCGACCGATACCGCGGCGGATTCGTGACGATCCTCGCCGCCGAGCAGACGGCGAAGTCGGAGCGGTGGTACCAGGGGACGGCGGATGCGGTGCGGCAGTCGATCCAGCACATGCGCAGCTACCCGCACGAGCGCGTGGTCATCCTCAGCGGCGACCAGCTGTACTCGATGGACTACCGCACGATGACCGACCACCACGAGCAAACGGGCGCGGACATCACGATCGGTGTCACGCCCGTCGTGGCCGAGGATGCGCCGGGGTTCGGCATCCTCAAGACCGACGACGCGCACCGCATCACGGAGTTCTACGAGACGCCGAAGCTCGACCAACTCGCCGGCAAGGACAGCCCGGTGACGAGCGAACTCGCCGCCGAGGGGCGGACGTACCTCGCGTCGATGGGCATTTACGTGTTCGAAGCGAAGCTGCTGCAGCGCGTGCTCGACGAGCACCCCGAAGAGCACGACTTCGGCAAGGAAGTCATCCCGCGCGCGATCAAGAGCGGATTGAACGTGGTGGCGTACCCGTTCACCGGCTACTGGAACGATATCGGGACGGTCCGCTCCTTTTTCGACACGAACATCATGCTCGGCAAGGCCCGCCCCGAGTTCAACCTGTACGACGCGCGGATGCCGCTGTACACCAATGCGCGCGTGCTGCCGCCGGCCAAGGTCACGCGGTCGCGGATCGAGGACACGCTGCTGAGCGAGGGAAGCGTGATCATCGACAGCGACATCGCCGACTCGGTGATCGGCATCCGCTCGTACGTCGCGGCGCGCGCGCGGATCCGCCGCACCGTGATGATGGGAGCGGACTACTATCCGTGGGCCGACGCGGAGGACCCGAGCCGCGTGCAGGGGCCGGCGCACCCGGGAATCGGCGAGGACTCGCAAATCGAGAACGCGATCATCGACAAGAACGTGTCGATCGGGCGCGGGTGCCGGCTGACCAACGCGGCCAGCGTCGAAGAGGGGGAAGGGCCGGGGTTCTACATCCGCGACGGGATCATCGTCTTCGTCAAGGGCGCGGAGATCGCGGACGGAACGGTGGTCTGAGTGCGCATCGCCCTCTTCACCAACGAGTACCCGCCCAACATCTACGGTGGCGCGGGCGTGCACGTCGACTATCTGTCGCGCGAGCTCGCGCGCGCAGAGGGCGGCGTGCACCACGTCGACGTGCACTGCTTTGGTGACCAGCACGAGGACCACGGCAACCTGCGCGTGCGCGGCGTCGCGCCGGTCGCGCTGCCAGTGCAGGACCCACGGCACGCGCGCCTGCTCGACGCGTTCGCCCGTGACCTCGCGATGGCGGGTGCAGCCGATGCGCCCGACATCGTGCACTGCCATACGTGGTACGCCGCGCTGGCCGGCCTCGTCGCCAAGCCGCTCGCCGGTGCGAAGCTGGTGCTCACCACGCATTCGCTCGAGCCGCACCGGCCATGGAAGGTCGAGCAGTTAGGCAGCGCGTACCACGCGTCGGTGTGGGTCGAGCGCACGGCGTACCAGAACGCGGACGGCGTCGTCGCGGTCTCGGAAGCGATGAAGGCCGACGTGCAGGCGCTCTACGGCGTCGCGCCCGAGCGGGTGCGCGTGATCCACAACGGCATCGACCCCGACGAGTATCGTCCGAGTCCATCGGCCGAGACGCTGCGGCGCGTGGGCGTGAACCCGGACGTGCCATTCGTGCTCTTCGTCGGGCGGATCACGCGGCAGAAGGGGATCCTGCACCTCGTGCGCGCGATTCGGCAGTTCGCGGTCGGGCCGGCTGGGCTGCAGGTCGTGCTCTGTGCCGGCGCGCCCGACACGCCGGAAATCGCTGCCGAGATGACCGACCTCGTCGCGGAAGTGCGGCGCGACGCGGCGGCGGAGATCATCTGGATCCCGGCGATGCTGCCGAAACCGGACGTGATCGCGCTCTATAGCGAGGCGGCGGTGTTCGTCTGCCCGTCGGTCTACGAGCCGTTCGGGATCATCAACCTCGAGGCGATGGCGTGCGAGACGCCGGTCGTCGCGTCGGCGGTAGGGGGGATCCCGGAGATCATCGTGCCGGGTGAGACGGGGCTGCTGGTGCCGTTCGAGGCCGAAGGTGGGGGTTCGCCCGAGCCGCGGGACGCGGGCGCGTTTTCGAGCGCGCTCGCTGCGGCGGTGAACGAGTTGATGGCGAACCCCGAGCGGCGTGCGGCGATGGGGCGGGCGGCGCGGGAACGCGTGCTCGCGCAGTTCAGCTGGCGGCGGATCGCGGAGATCACGCTCGAGTTCTACCGGGAGTTGACGGCACGTTAGGCACCACGGCCGTCACCCCCGCGAAAGCGGGGGGCCATCCGTCCGTGCGACACGCTCAGGAGGAGCGCCGAACAACGTCGGCCACAGGTCGTCCCACCGTGGATTCGTGGTCTCGATCAGCTTCACCTTCCACGCACGATTCCACCGCTTCAGCTGCTTCTCACGCCGAATCGCGTCCATCATCTCGGCGTGTACATAATGCACAAGGACGTGGACGCCGTACCGCTTCGTGAAGCCGTCGACGGCATCCGTGCGGTGCTGCCACACGCGCCTGACGAGCTCGCTCGTGACGCCGATGTACAACGTCGCGTGTGGTTGGGTTGCCAGGATGTACACCGCGGGAGTTTTCGTGCGCAACCGCTCTGAATTTACGGTGAAGGGTGGACCCCCGCTTTCGCGGGGGTGA
>DASWUT010000373.1:0-3307 GCA_036401455.1 Gemmatirosa sp.
GGGCTGCGCACGCGGACGTGGTTCCGGAACCTCGTCTACGCCGCGGACGAGGACAACGGCTACGCGACGGTGGTGTTTCCGTCGGTCGCCGAGGCGCTGCGCGACGGGGACGGCGCACGGGCGGGGCGGGAGGCGGCGGACCTCGCCATGCGGATTGGTGCGGCGACGCGGGCGATCGAGGAGGCCGGGCGGGCGCTGTCCGCTCGGTAAGCGGCTCTCCGGCCGTCAAGGCAGCGTCAGCACCTCCACCCGCGACCCGTCCGCACCGCCACGGTAGACGGTCATCGTGGCGGTGCGGAAATCGGTAGCCCGCGCGAAGTTGATGTTTGGCACGAACGTCTGCGGGTTGCGGTCGACGAGCGGGAACCAGGTGCTCTGCAGCTGCAGCATGATGCGATGTCCGCGGCGGAAGGTGTGGTTGACGTCGGGCATCGTCGACGCGACGCGCGTCGGGGCGTCGGGCACCATCGGCCTGGGCGTCGTGAACGAGTCGCGGAAGCGCGCGCGCATCGGCTCGCCGCGCACGAGCTGCTGGTAGCCGCCGTAGTGGAAGCCGTCGGGCAACCCCTCGGGGTCGCGGGCGGAGTCTGGGAAGACGTCGATCAGCTTGACGACGTAGTCCGCGTCGGTGCCGCTCGTGCTCACCCGAAGCACCGGGCTCAGCGGGCCCGCGATCGTCACGTCCTCAGTGAGCGGCGCGGTCTGATAGACGAGCACGTCGGCGCGGCGCGCGGCGAAGCGCTGGTCGCCGGTCATGTACTCGCGCGGCACCTCGGGGTCGACGATCTCGGTGAACGGGACCGGGTGCGCGGGGTCGCTCACGTAGCGGTCGGCGCCGGGCGCGCCCGCGGTGGCGGCACACGCGCCGTCGTCGCGGCGGCAGAGGTGGAGCTGCCCGCCGGCACCGAGGACGAGCGCCATCGGGCGCGCCTCGCGGGGGGGCCACTGCGGGTAGCGGCGCCACGTGTTGCGCCCGGTCTCGAAGACGAGCGCCTCGGGGA
Organism: Gemmatirosa sp.; assembly: GCA_036401455.1. GTDB lineage: Bacteria > Gemmatimonadota > Gemmatimonadetes > Gemmatimonadales > Gemmatimonadaceae > BPUI01. The sequence goes on from DASWUT010000373.1 coordinate 1,002, forward strand.
GGTCGGGGGCGGGCGCGCCCTTCAGGTGGTGCAGGAAGAATGGGAACTCGACCGAGTCGCGGTACCACGGGCCGGTCTTCGCGCCGAAGCGGGCATCGCCGAGCTGGTCGGCGTCGCCGCGCGACCACTGACCGTGCGACCACGGGCCCATGACGAGGCGGACGTCGCCGCCCGGGCTCTGCGCGTTGGCCGCGCGGTACGTGGCGAGGGCACCGAACAGGTCCTCCGCGTCGTACCAGCCGCCGACGACGAGCATTGCCGGACGCATGGCCTTGAGGTGCGGGCGCGTGTTCTTGGCGGCCCAGTAGGCGTCGTAATTGGGGTGGGCGATGAGTTCCTCCCAGATGCGCAGCGAGTCGCCGGACGCCGGGTTGACCGGGGTGCCGAGCCCGCGAGCGAAGCCTTCGGCGGCGAGGCGGCGGCTGCCGGGGCCGATCGGGCCCATGCCGAGGTAGTAGGCGTAGCCGTCGGGCGTACCGGGGTCGAAGGGACACACGGTCGGCGGCGCGGGGTTGGGCACCGGGCGGCTGAAGCAGACGTCGAACGAGAAGTTGGCGGCGAGCATCTGCGCCCCGCCGTGGAGCACGTCGTCGCCCGAGGCCTCGTCGGTCATCGGTGCCTGCGGGCTCGAGGCGACGAGAGCGGGGTGGGCGTCGATGCTGCTCGCGGCCGTGTAGAAGCCGGGGTAGCTGATGCCCCAGATCCCGACCCGCGGCGCGACGTGCGGCACGTTCTTCAGCAGCCAGTCGATCGTGTCGTACGTGTCGGTGCTCTCGTCGGTGAGCACGCCGCCCACGGGTGGGCGTCCGCCGGCGGGCACGTCGGCCGCGGTGCCGCGGTGGACCGTGGCGGCGGGGTGGGCGCGGTCGTTGTGGGGCGTCATCTCGAAGAACTGCCCCTCGCTCATGTAGCGACCGCGCACGTCCTGGTAGACGAAGACGAACCCCTCGCGAGTGAACGCGGCCGACGGGCCGAGCGAGGGGCGGACGGCGTCGGCGCCGTAGGGAGCGACCGAGTAGGGCGTGCGGTCGAGCATCACCGGGTAGGCGTGCGTCGTGTCGCGCGGGACGTAGATGCTCGTGAACAGCCGCACGCCGTCGCGCATCGGGATGCTGACCTCGCGCTTGAGGTAGTGGGCGCGGACGTAGGCGGTGTCGACGTCCTGGGCGCGGGTGACGGCGGGAGCGAGGCCGCCCGCGGTGAGGGCGAGGGCGGCGGGAAGGAGCGGAAGGGCGCGACGCATGATGGAGATCGAGGGGAGAGCACCAACGGCGTAGCTTGCAACGGCCGAACCCCTGCCGCCGTTGCCCCACGTGCCCGCGCCCGCCGCCGACCTCCTCGCCGACACGATCACGGCCCTCGCCACCGCGCCCGGCCGGGGCGGAATCGCGGTGGTCCGACTGAGCGGCCCCGACGCGGTCGCCGTCGCCGGACGCGTCGTCGGCGGCGCGGGGTGGCCTCCACCGCCGCGCACGGCGGCGCTGCGCACCGCGCGCGACCCGCAGGCGGGGCGCGTGCTCGACCGCGTGCTCGCGACCGTGTACCCGGGGCCGCGCTCGTACACGGGAGAGGACGTCGTCGAGCTCTCTACCCACGGCGGGCTCGCCGCGCCGGCGGCGGTGCTCGCCGCGCTCGTCGCGGCGGGTGCGCGCCAGGCGCTCCCGGGTGAGTTCACCCGTCGGGCCGTGCTCTCGGGCAAGCTCGATCTCGCGCAGGCAGAGGCGACCGGGGACCTCGTCGACGCGCGCACCGACGCAATGCGCGACGCCGCGCTGCGTCAGTTGGACGGCGGCCTCACGCGGCGCATCACCGCGCTCCGCGCGCGCGTGCTCGACGTCGAGGCGCTCGTGGCCTATGACGTCGACTTTCCGGAAGAGGACGACGGGCCGGTGTCGCGCGAACGCGTGCTCGCGGCGGCCGAGGCGGCGATCACCGAGATCGACGCGCTGCTCGCCACCGTACCGGCGGGGCAGATCGTCCGCGACGGGGCGACGGTCGTGCTCGCGGGTCCACCCAACGCGGGGAAGTCGTCGCTGTTCAATGCGCTCGCCGGCGAGGCGCGCGCCCTCGTGACCGACGTGCCCGGCACGACGCGCGACGCGCTCGAGGTCGTCATCGAGCCGCGGCCGGACGGTGAGGGCGCACGCGGCGTCCCAGGCCATAGCGGTCGGGGCCGCGGCGTTCCGGGCCTGCAGCCGCCGCGACCACCATGGCCGCTCCGCCTCGTCGACACGGCAGGCCTTCGCGAGACGTCCGACACGGTCGAGCGGCTCGGGGTCGAGCTGAGCGAGCGCTGGGCGCGGCGC
>DASWUT010000374.1:0-5057 GCA_036401455.1 Gemmatirosa sp.
CAAGCGGGCCGCGACGTCCTCGCGTTGGGCGGCCGAGGACGCCTGGGAACGTCGGCGTCGCGGCTGACGCGCATGGCGGCCGCGACGCCTCAGCTCGCGCGACCGCGCAGCGCCTCGGCCTGGCGCTTGTAGTTCGCGTCGTTCAGCTCGCGCGCGGGCGCCGCTGCGATCGCGTCGAGCTGCTCGCGCGCCTTGGCCTTGTCGCCGCGGTCGAGGTAGACCTGCGCGAGGTCGATGCGGTGCGTGATGCGCTGCGGCTCGATCTGCACGGCCTGCTCGAGGTAGCGCTGCGCGTCGTCCCAGCTGGCGGACGAGAACACCTGCCCACCGAGGAAGTTTTTCGCCATGAAGCGCGAAATCCCGCTCAGGCGCATGACCTCGGCGTTCCACATCCCCATCACGTGTAGCGCGCCCGCGTGCCGCGGGTCGTACTTGAGCGCCTCGAGCGCCTGCGTGCGCACGTCGCTCGCGTAGCGGATGCGGTCACGGGCACCGAGCGTCTGCGCCGTGCGGCCGAGCGCGGTCGCGAGCACAAAATGGCCCTCTGCACCGGTCGGACGCGCCGTGATCGCGCGCCGCGCGAGGTCCTCGGCCTGCTTGTAATACGCGCGCTGCTGATCCTTGTCCGACGCGGCCTGCCCAACTTCGATCGTCGCGTAGGCCGCTTTCGTCAGCGCGTCGTAGTCGGTCGGGTCCGCCTTCAGCGCCGCTTGATAGTGCGTGAGCGCGCCCACCGGATTCATCTCACGCTCGCGGTCACCCGACGCGGTTTGCTCGGCGACGGTCTGCGCGTACGCGGCGGTCGGTCGCACGGCAGGAACCGCAATCGGCGCAACCGCGAGGACCGCGGCGAGCAGGACGGGGCGACGCGACATCGATGCTCCAGGGGTCGAGATGGTAAGTTGGGCGGGCAGTGTAGAGCTACCCCACACCGGATGCAATGATCGTCCAGCCCGGCACCGACGACGCCGCAGTGACGCCACCGTCCGCGACGCTCGCGTCCCCGCTCCGGCTCATCGAACGCAAGCGCGACGGCCTCCGCATTGCGCCTGACGAGTGGCGCGCGCTCGCTGACGCGTACGCGCGCGGCGACGTGCCCGACTACCAGATGGCCGCGCTGCTCATGGCCGTCTACTTTCGCGGCCTCGACCGGGCCGAGACGCGCGCGCTCACCGAAGCGATGCTCGCCAGCGGTGCGCGCCTGCACCTCGGCGGATTGGCCGCGCACGGATGGCGCGGCCGCGTCGACAAGCACTCGACGGGCGGCGTCGGTGACAAGGTCTCGCTCGTGCTCGCGCCTCTCGTCGCCGCGCTCGGTGTGGCGGTGCCGATGATGTCGGGGCGGGGACTCGGTCACACCGGCGGAACGCTCGACAAGCTCGAATCGATCCCGGGCTTTCGCACCGACCTGCCGCTCGCACAGGCCACCCGCCAGCTCGAGCGCCTCGGCTGTGCGCTCATCGGGCAGACGGCCGAGATCGCGCCGGCCGACCGCAAGATGTACGCGCTGCGCGACGTCACCGGCACGGTCGAGTGCATCCCGCTCATCGCAGCCAGCATCATGAGCAAGAAGCTCGCGGAGGACCTCACCGGACTCGTGCTCGACGTGAAATGCGGCTCGGGCGCGTTCACCCCCGAGGTCGATCGCGGCGTGGAGCTCGCGCGGGCGATGGTCGCGTTAGGCGCGGACCACGGCTGCCCGGTCGTCGCCCTGATCACGGCGATGGACCGTCCGCTCGGTCGCGCCTGCGGCAACGCGCTCGAGATCGAGGAGGCCGTGTTCGCGCTGCGTGGTGAAGGGCCGCCCGACCTCATGGCCGTGACTTACGCGCTCGGCGCCGAGATGCTCGTCCTCGGTGGCGCGTACCCGACGCCAGCCGCCGCGCACGAGGCGATGCGCGCGGCGATCGCGGACGGGCGCGCCGCGGCGCGGTTCCAGGCGTTCATCGAGGCCCAGGGCGGCAATCCGGGCGTCGTCGATGACCCCGCCGCGCTGCCGCAGGCCCCCGTGCACGCCGTGTACGCGGCCGCGCGTGACGGCGTCGTCGCCCACGTCGAGCCGCGCGCGGTGGGGCGGGGGATCATCGCCCTCGGCGGCGGCCGCAGCCGCGTCGACGACGACGTCGACCCCGCGGTGGGCTTCGCGATCACCGCGCACCCCGGCCAACTCATATCGTGTGGCGAGCCGCTCGCGACGATCTACGCGCGCGATCGGAGCGGACTGGCCGCGGGACGCGCCGCGCTCGACTCCGCGATCCGCATCGCCGACGGGTCACCGAGCGAGCCGATTGCCGCGCCGCTTCCGCTCATCTCGCATCGGGTCACCGCCGACCGCGTCGAGGCGATCGCGGGCTGAGTGCTCGCGCGCCGAACGAGCACTCGGCGAATGGCCCCGGCCGGCGGCCGGCGCGGCTAGCTTTTCGCGTTGCGACGATCGCCGCCGTCGGCCGCGGTGTCGCGCTCGACATCACACGCTCACTCTCGTTCCGCGCAAAGGTCCACGTCCGGTGCCCTCTCCCCGACTGTCTCCCAAGATCGCCCGCTTCCTCGCGCTGCAGACCGCGGGCACGCCGCTGATCCTGTTCCTCCTCTGGGCGTTCTGCCTGTGGGAGACGAGGCCTAACTTCTCGACCGAGTCGACCGGCGGCATCGACCTCATCAACACCGGGATCACCTGGACGGCGTTCACGATCGTGTTCGGCGCGCTCGGGGCGATCAACGTGCTCTTCGCGCGACAGCTGTTCGGCGAGTCCAAGGGGGACCGGCGGGGCGTCAAGACGTGGTAGCGCGTCGGGCACGGAGGGGCGCGCGGCTCGCCGCGGCGGCTCTCCTGCCAGCGGTCGTGCACGCGCAGGCGGCGACACCCGCGCCGATCACCGGGGACGCGAGCCGGCTCGTCGCGGCACTCGCCGGCGACACGCCGCTCGCGAGCGACCTCGAGGAACTCACCGACCGGATCGGCGGCCGTCCGACCGGGAGCGACGCCAATCGCCGCGCGATCGCGTGGGGCGTCGAGAAGTTTCGCGCGATGGGCGTGAGCGCGCGGGCCGAACCGTTCACCGTGCCCGGGCTCTGGTTGGAGCGGAGCGCCGCGGCGACGGTCGAGGGCCCGGGCGTGCGCTTCAACGCCCACGTGGCCGCGATGCCCTTCTCGACCGCGACGCCCGCCACGGGCACCACCGCCCCGCTCGTCGACGCCGGCCGCGGCACCGACGCCGACTTCGGCCGGCTCGGCGCGCGCGCCCACGGCGCCTTCGTCCTCGTCGAACAGGACGAGCTGAAGGACATCGACGGGCTGTTCAAGGAGTACGCGGACGCAACCGACATCGAGCGGCGCGCGTTCGCAGCCGGCGTCGCGGGCGTGGTCTACATGGGCTCGCGGCCGAACGATCTGCTCTACCGCCACAACGTCAGCACCGGGCTCGCCAACACGCGGCCGATGCTCGTGATGGATCGCGACGGCGCGCTCCGCGCGATGCGACTGCTGCGAAGCGGGATCGCACTGACCCTCACCGAACGCCTCGACCTCGATCGCGGCCCCGCGTACCAGAGCGCCAACGTCGTCGGCGAGATCCGTGGCGCGGTGCACCCGGACGAGGTCGTGGTCGTCGGTGCGCATCTCGACTCGTGGGATCTCGGGACGGGCGCGCTCGACAACGGAGCGAACGTCGCGCTCGTCCTCGACCTCGCGCGCCAGGCGCATGCGTTGAGCCTCCGCCCGGCGCGCACGGTCCGTTTCGTTCTCTGGAACGCCGAGGAGCAGGGCGAATACGGGTCGGCCGGCTACGTGCGCGCGCACGCGGCGGAGCTCGACCGGCACGCGATGACGCTGACGTTCGACATCGGGTGCGGGCGGATCAACGGCTTCTACACCGGTGGACGCCCCGACGTCGTCGCCGCGACGACGCGCGCGCTCGCGCCGGTCGCGGGCTACGGGCCGTTCGTCGAGGTCGACCAGCCGATCGTCGGTACGGACAACTTCGACTTCATGCTCGCCGGCGTGCCCAACCTCGTCGCCAACCAGGACCCGGCGACGTACGGCCCCAACTACCACGCGCGCTCCGACGAGTTCGCGCAGTGCGACCTGCGGCAGTTGCGGCAGAACGCGCAGATCGCCGGCGCCGTCGTCTGGGACGCGGCAAACGCGCCGACGCGGCTGCCGCGCCACGCGCCGGCGCAGGTGGCCGACCTGTTCCGCCGCACCGACCTCGCGCAGCAGATGGTCGCGATGGGGGGGTGGGACGAGTACGTGCGCGGCGAGCGCGGCGTCGCCCCGGTCCAGCCGCTGCCGAGTACGACGGCGGCTGCGCCGAAGCCGCAGCCGTGAGGCAGCCGTGAGGCAGCCGTCGCCGTCAGCCAACGGTGAGGCGTCGCGTTCGGACGCGAGAGGGGCCGCGCTCGTTTCGGCGAGCGCGGCCCCTCGTTCATCCTCGACCGGCGGCGACGATGCCACCAGCCGAATCGCCGATCAGAACGCGCCGATGCCGTTCGGCGTGCCGTTGCCGGTCGGACCGTCGTAGCCGGGCTCGCCCGTGCAGAGGTACGAGCTGTTGCAGCTGCCGTTGCTGCCCGCCGTCACGTCGTAGATCAGCGAGAGGTGGGCGTACGGCGCGGAGCCGTAGGTCACGCTCGACGCATTCCCGGCCACCGCGTACACGCCCGCGATGATCGGCGAGGCAACGCTGGTGCCGCCAAAGACGAGCCAGCCGGCCGGGCGCACGCGGTACGTGTCGTACACGGCAACGCCGGTGTTCGGGTCGGCGACGGCCGACACGTCCGCGACGGTCCGGCGCGCGCACCCCGTGTCGTGCTGCCAGCTCGGCTTTGCGACGTAGGCACTGCAGCCGCTCCCGGCGTCGGCCCACACGGTTTCGGCGAACCCGCGCGCGCTGCCGTCGCGCGTGAGCGTCGTGCCGCCGACCGCGGTGACGTAGCGCGACGCGGCAGGGAACTCGACGCCGTAGCCGTTGTCGCCCGAGCTGACGGTGATCGCGACGCCCGGGTGGTTGTAGTAGCTCGCCTCGTCGCTCGTCTCGCTCGAGTACTCGCTGCCGCCG